>JAOZMZ010000070.1:3004-11694 GCA_029934055.1 Kiritimatiellia bacterium | reverse complement strand
TCTCTATAGGGCCTCCAACTGTAGGAGCTCCAGGAGCAAATTTAGAAAATTTCACTGTTGTGTCAACTAAAAATTCTGCCAAATCAATAGCATCCTGAATAGGCATTGGAGGTATTACCATTGGAACTGTTAGCATCTTTTGACATAGTTCCATAATGTTTTTTATCTTATTGTCATCTATACCAGAATTTTTTTAGAACCTGTGGCAATGCTGTGCCAAAACCAAGATATAATCTTGTTATTGCTTCAGGCTCTCCATTCCACGTTATACCAACTTCTTCTTTTTTCCTTTTTAAATATGGTCCATTTCTTAAGTTAAACACCTTATTGGCCTTATCATAGATATTAATCACTCCCACGCCCTGTGGAGTTTGTGCCATTATTGTTGAAGCACTATCTGCCGCAAGAACAATACCATCATTTACTTTCATAGAAATAGCAATTGTCATCTTCTACTCCTTTTTACATATAACTTCTTATTCTACCCGATCTCCGTTTATCCAGGACGACTCCTTGTCAAGCCGTGGAACTGAGCATACAGATGTTATGGAGCTTGTGTATAATCACGATGGAATTATGAATCGAGCCGAGGGAAAACTTGAGCGGAAACTTGGTGGTTATGCCGGGTTTCTGCGGCAACGGCAACTGGCACCGCCCAAGTACCAGCCACACTTGGTTCGCTGGGCGAACTGGAGCCGGGCGTGGACCACTCAGGCCTGAAGGGCAAGGCCCTCATCGCGGGAAAGAAAAAACAATACTCGTGCCTGCCGCGTGTCATCGGCGTGCTGATATCCCGGACGCGAAAAAACAGGGGGAGGTACACATACGATGTACGGAGAGTACTGCGTTTTTCTGGTGCTCAAGGGACAATTTTGATAGGAAATATGAGTGGATAAAGGAACTGACCACGAAGTAGTAAAAACCCTCTCGCGCAAAAATGACATACGCCTGAACACGGAGACAGGAAGACCCCTTGGGGAAAGGTCGCTATTTGTGGAAACAGCGGAAAAGGCTGTGGTAACGAATACTGGGGAGGTCTATCCCGGCCTGTTCGTGTGCGGTATGGCCACGGCTGCTGTCTATGGAGGGTTCAGGATGGGGCCTATTTTCGGGGGGATGCTCCTTTCCGGCAAGAAGCTGGCCGGCATTTTGGAGGAGACGTGCGGCTAGAACGTGGGGAATGCCTGCTTAACCACGCAAACGCTGTCGGCTCAAAGCACCGGGAGAAGGTCAAGGGTGAATTCAGATTTGTTTTGAGGCAAGTATATCGCTGTCCCTCTTGGGGCGTGTTACTCGAAACGGTGGCCGGGGACGGGCCTCTGATTTCTATGGAGCGGCCGGGTCGCGGGTGTTGTCGGCGGCAAGTAGATCATGGACTTGCGCATCAGGTGCATGCCGATGCGAAGACGGCGGCAGGTGTCATCATCCAATCCGCGTAAGCAGGAAATCAATCCCTTCGGGTGTGTTCCTCACCGCTAAGGATAATCTCAAGGGACGCTCCCGCCTTGCGTGTGGATGATTCACTCTATTCTGAAGAAAACGCGTGAAAAGCTCAGGTACAGGTTCCATCCCTTTGCTGTGTCCGCTCTAATGATCTGATCCCTCCAGACACTCCTACTGGGTGCTGATCCTATAGAACACGGGGAAGGCGGGAGGTTGGTCGGTGTACGTGTTCAACGGGGGCGTGGGCGCGATTTGATCGGCGACTGGGATACTTCCCTGCATCAAATTCGTCGCGCGTGAAAGCTTGTAAAGTTTACTCTCCACGCTGCGCCAGCGAATGACCACATCGCCGGTATCGAGCATCAGTGGATTCTCCTGCTTGAACACCGAATCCGAGTCCTGCGGATCCGTCCCAGCCAAAAACTCATGCAGATTGCATGCGTGATCGCCATCCGAGTCCAGCTCGGCGTCGTTGGTGGTCGAATCCAGGCCATGAGCAGCTTCCCACGGGTCGGCCATGCCGTCGTGGTCGTCGTCTATCATCGGCGCATGGTCGAGAAAAAACTCCCATTGGTCCTGGTTCCTGGTCTTGTCCCAACCGTGGCCCATACCCGCCGGAAGGGTAACGAGTTCCACAGGATGGCCGCACGCGGTCATTTGCGTTGCGAGCAGCACACTGTTGGAATACCCGACAACCGTATCACCCGTGGAGTGCAGAAGAAACCCCTGGATTTGAGGCGGATTTTCCGGGACGCCGACCGGCCACCATACAATCCAAAGATCCGGTATTACAACGTACTGGTAGAGGCCTCCGGAATGTTCGGCGAAGGCGGTAATGGCATCGTGGAGGCACACCGCGCAGTAGTAACTGAAAAAGGCGCCGTAGGAATGGCCCGTGGCGAAGATGTGAGAGGTACGGATATTGTAGTTGGACTCCAGCCAATCCAGGATGGCGATGACGAAGTCTATATCCTGGGAATCGCAACGGTTGGTCGAAAAGACGTGGGCTACGTCCCAGCGCTTACCGGTGCCGTCGTAGTTTGTATACAGTACATTGCCGGGCGGAAATTCAATATTTTTCCCGGGAGGAGTGAGCGAGTCGGGAAAGACCACGATAAAACCGTGTGTATCCGCCGTAGCCTGCCAATCGTAGTACTCTGATGCAGCGGCGGCGGCAGTGCTGCCGAGGCCGTGGAACATGAAAAGAACGGGTACCGGCTTCGATCCATCATATGAGGGCGGCACGTGCAGGATGAACGTTCGCTCAACGCCGCGCACTGTAAGGAAATTGGTGGTGTCTGCAGCGAAAGAAACCGGATCGAACACGAACCAGGCCAGAAGCGCATAGACCACCATTCGTGTGAACGGCCCGGCGGGCCGGATTCCGTCACACCGGATAAGCGCCCCTACTTTGGGAACCAATGCCCTCACAAAGTTCAAACTACAGCCGTCAATCAGAATTGTTAACCGGTGCTGATACGATACACGGCTAACCCGCATTTCCCATGAGAGGGAAGAAGGGCCTCTGGATGGACGCGGATAGGGAGTAAAGACGCTTTCGGACGGTCAGGGGGAAGTTTACGTTCTCCGGACAGACTACCCCTTTACCCCCTCTTCTTTCGGGCGCCGCGGACAGCACCGTCTCAGATCTTCAGCAGTCCGGCCGCCAGCGCCACCAGTATCAATACGCTCGCCCCGCAGATGACGATCGAAAACCGCGGCAGGGGACTTCCATCAATCTTGCGGCGTTCCAGCTTGGAGACTATCGCGGTCCCCGACAACACCAGTGTCAGTGCCAGCACCCCCGAAAACGCCGCCAGGTTCTGCTTCCAGTATTCCACCCGCGAACCGCACGGCCCCACCAGCGGCAGCAGCATCGTCAGAAAAAGAAACGATATCCCGGAAAGAATCGTCAGTACCTGCCCGACCATCGGCCGCGCGATGAAACGCTCGTACGTCCTTCCCGCCGCGCCGCCTTCGGCGGCCCTGCTCTTTTTTCTTCCGGAATCCATGCTTCTCCACTCCAATCCTTGACCGGTAAACAACCGCCCATTCTACCCGCCCGCCGCCCGCTTACAAGTTCGCAGCGCTTTTTTTGTCCGCCGCGTCCCCGCCCGCCGGCGGCGGTTTGGTCCGCCAGCGGCGATGTATCCAGATCCACTGTTCCGGATGCCGCCTGATTATCTCCTCGATTATGCGCGTGTACTCCTGCGTCGCCCGCCGCAGGGTTGCCTCTTCCCTGTCGGGCGGCGGATCCAGCGCCGGCAGGATCTTCACCACGTGCCCGCCGGACGGCCGCCTGATCATGAAAACCGGCACCACCGGCGCGCCGCTGTGCGCCGCCATGAATGCCAGCCCCGGCGTCGTACACGCCGGCCGGCCGAAGAAATCCACGAACACCCCCTCTGCGGCGATCATGTTCTGATCCAGCACGAATCCCACCAGCTCATTCTTCCGCAAGGCCGAAAGACACGCCCGGTACGACCGCCGGGCGGAAACCACCCGCACCCCCGATTTCTCCCTCGTCTCGATGATAAATGCATTCAGGGCGCTGTTCTTGATGTCCTTGGCGATGATCGTCAGGGGATAGCCGAATCGCCGCGCGATCATCCCCAGCAGGTCCCAGTTTCCAACGTGCGCCGTCAGGACCAGTACGCCCTTTCCGCGAGCCAGGGCCCCCTCCAGGTGCTCCTTCCCTTCAACATCTATCCGCCCGGCCACTTCCTCCCCCGGATACGCCGCCTGGCGCAGGATCTCCACCACAAGCATCCCCTGCCCGGCATACATCTGCGCCAGAATCTTCCGCCGCCGCGCGCCCGTCAGCTCCGGCAGACTCCGCCGCAGCGCCTCGCGCGCGTCCCGCCGGTGATACCTTATGACGTTCCCGAACACCCAGCCCAAGCCGCGCCCGAACCGCAGTGCGGCCCCCAAGGGCAGCGCCGCCACCAGGCGCGACAGCCCCCGCACAATCATCACCACCGGACTCGCCGACGCCTTCACCCTTTTAACCCTCCTCCGCAAGCCGCATGCGCACGCTCAGCGGATATTCGCCGCCGGGAACGGCGACCACGCAGTAACGCGCGCGGCTGCGGATCTCGCCGGCCAGGCACGACCGCTCCACGCGCCACTTCAAGCTCCGGCGCGCTCCACCGGCCCGCTGTAAGTCCACCGTTTCCACCCGCTGCCCCTCCTCCAGGCGCACGCGCAATTCATACCGCCTCCCCCGCGGGATGCCGCGAAAACCACCCCGCACCCGGCCTATGGTCACCCGGATAGTGTCCCCGCGCTTGCGCGCGGTCACCGGCGTGAGCGCGAACTCGCCGCTCTCATAACCCAGCGACTCCCCATCGTCATCGTAAATATCCGTACGCGATGCAACCCCCTCCAGGGGATAATACTCGATCCCCAACACCCGCGGCGGAGCACTCCCCAGATACTCCCCAACCGGCTGCACCGGCAACAGCGCCCCGGCCCGGACATACACCGGTATGCGCTCGACCGGAATCCGCAGTTCCCGTCGCCGCCCCCCTTCGATGACCTCACCGCTCTCCAGCCCATACCATTTCCCCGGCGGAAAATAGGCCCGCTTGCGGCATTCCCCGTCCCGTCCGCCGCCCGGCCGATCGGCCGGGACCACCAGTAGTTCCGGACCCAGCATGTACTGCCCCCGCACCTCCAGGGCATCCCGGTCGCCGCGATTGTATTCCAGGTACATGGGTCTTACCAGCGGCAGGCCTTCCACGTGCGCCCGATACGCCAACGTGTACAGGTACGGCGCCAGGGCATAGCGCATGCGCGTCTGCTTGCGGAAAACCGCCAGCGCCCGCCGCCCATATCGCCACGGCTCCCTTATGCCTCCGGCGCTGTGCGTCCGGAACACCGGACTCAACGAGCCGAACTGCACCCAGCGGATATACAGATCTTCGTCCATGCGCCTGTCATGGAATCCGCCGATGTCGTGCGACCAGTACACCGCTCCCAGACCGGCGGAACGCGCAGTGAAATCTATCTCGTGACGCAGCGTCTCCCAGGTCGAATACGTGTCTCCGGAAAACTGCACCGGGTAACGGTGTGAACCCACCCCTCCCCAGCGCGAAAGGATCAGGCCGCGCCGATTCCGCCGCCCGTGCGCCAGCTCGTAGTACACCCTGTTGAGCCACAACTGGCTGTCGTTGGCACCGAACTGCGGCCGGGTCCACCCGTCTATCCACCAGAAATCCACCCCCTGCCCGAGGAACGGCCCCAGTATACGCCGGCACCAGGTCGCCACCGCGTCCGGACGCGACCAGTCACAGCACCAGCGTCCGCCGTGCGGCAGGGGCCCCAGCTCACGGGCGACCACCTTCCGGTGACTGTCACCCTCCGGCAGGGCCTCATAAGCATCATAGCCGGGATGATCATTCAATCCCACGTGGAGACCCTCCGCATGCATCCGCCGCAAGGCCCCCCGCGGATCCGGGAAATACTTGCGGCTCCAGTCGTAGCCGCCCCAGCCGTCACGCCAGTCGGTGTCTATCACCATCACGTCCACCGGTATCCCATGCCCGCGGTATCGGCGCGCCAACTCGATGAACTCCTCCGCGCGGTACGCATACCACCGCGAATACCAGAACCCGAACACCCAGCGCGGCACCATCGGAATCTTCCCGAACACCGCCACGAAGTCGCGCAGGGCCGCCTTGTAGTCGTCGCCGTATGCAAAAAAGTAACCGTCGAAGTCCACCTGCCCGGACATATCCTCCGGCCAGCCGAAGCGCCTGTTCCAGTAGACCCGCGCCCTGTCTTCCACGCAATGCCCCCCGGCCGTGCTCAGAATCCCCTCGACCGCGTGACGCTCCACCCCCTGACTCCACTCGTCCAGCGACCGCGTCACTTCTCCCAGGTTGCCGCGATCCTGCTTTCCCGGCACCCAGGTCTCTTCCTCTCCAAAGGCGTTGCGGTGCCTGATCGTCAGGTTGCCCGCATGAAAGACACGCCCGTCATCCCGGTATTCCAGTTCCATCCGCGGAGTGACCACCCGCACCCGCCGCCCGCGCCGCCGCACATCCGCCCGCCGCGCCCGCGGCAGGCTCTCGCCCACAAGCAGCGAGGGATAAGGACTGAACTTCCCGCCCCGACTGTATTCCAGGCGCACACATCCATCGGAAAACACCGTGAAACGCGCATTCCCAAAGACTACCGGTGTCCTCTCAACCGCCATCGGCCGTTCCTCCGCAAATGCTCTCCACCACCCCGCCCGCATCCATGACAATGCGCTGATATTAGGGAGCGGCCATCGAATGGTGAAACGCTTTTTTTCGGTTTTTTCGCGCCTTCCCACCACCGCTGGCACCCCTACCCGTCCCCGCGCGTGAAATTTCTGGCAAAGGGGCCTACTCCCCGTGCAATATCCTCCGATCGGTACCCGAAAGGCCACCAACCCGGAATTCAAACGATGAGCGGCAACTCGAACGCCAAGACGGCTTTCATCGACTTCGTCGTCAAAGAGTGGCTGGCGGTCGCTTCCGGCGTCGGCTGGCTGCTCACCTGCGTGTACGCCCGGCGCTTGCCGGTATATTCGCGGGATGAACTCCAGGTGCTGTTCATTCTCCTGGTGCTTTTCGTGGCCGTCAAAGGCATCCAACAAGGCGGCCTGATCCTCAACCTTGCCCGCAACCTCGAAAAAGGAAAGTTGATCCCCCTCAAACTGGTCACCGCCACCTTCTTCCTGTCGATGCTGATCACAAACGACGTCTCCCTCCTCGTTGTCGTGCCCCTCACCCTCGCGCTTCGTATGAAGCACAAGGGGATCGTGGTCATTCTCCAGGCCCTGGCGGCCAATGCCGGCTCGGCCCTCACCCCCCTGGGAAACCCCCAGAACCTCTTCATCTACTGGTACTACAACGTCCCCGCTCTCCGCTTCATGGCAACAATGGCCCCCTTCTCTCTCGCCTTCCTGTTTCTCCTGACCATCTCGTCCGCGTTTCTCGGGACGGACAGGGTCGTCCGGCATTACCTTCCTCTCCGCAAAACGGGTGGGAGGGCCTACGTCCACTGCTTTCTGCTCCTCCTCGTCGTCCTGACCATCCTCCGACTAATGCCGACGTCTTCCGGCCTGCTGGTTCTGGCCTATGCCATCTTCTTCGACCGCCGCGTCCTTCGTGTGGATTATGCCCTGCTCTTGACCTTCTTTTTCTTTTTCGGCATCGGTGACAATCTCCAGGTGCTCCTGCAATCCGAAATCGGCCGCACTCATCATGTCTTCCTTTTCTCCGCCCTCGCCAGCCAGGTCATGAGCAACGTTCCGGCGACGCTGCTGCTCTCCAATTTCACGACGCACTGGAGAGCGCTGCTCTGGGGATCAAACGCCGGGGGGTTCGGGAGCCTCTTCGGTTCACTGACCAACCTGATTGCATACAAACTCTATGTCTCCCACGAAACAACCAGCAACCCCGCCGCCTTCACAACCGCCTTTCTTCTCCTCGGTTACCTGGCTCTCGCCTTCTCGGCGGCGCTCTACTTTCTGCTCTATGGATCGGCATGACCGTAGCATTGCTGTCCGCGCCTTCCCGACCACCCGCTCCCCGGCGCATCCGCCAAGAAAAAAAAACCGGCCCGATCTTTTTCCGCCGCCGACACTATTCACGCCGGCGTTTTTCTGGTATCCTTTATACTCTTCGCGTCGCACGCTCCGCGGCGATCCGTGTGCGTGAAAAAATTGGCAAAAAAACTATGACGGAGGATAATCATCCGATGCACTCTACACCGATATCCGCGGCCCGCGGGTGCGCGCGCAAAATCATTCCCCCGGCGCTGGCGGTGCTTATTTGGGCCGTCCTGCCGCAGTTGTCTCACGCCACCAACCACTACGTCTGGATCTCCAGTCCCAGCCCGACCCCCCCCTACACCAACTGGACCACCGCCGCCCACACCATCCAGGACGCCATCAATGTGGCAGGCCTCGATGACGTCGTGCTGGTCACCAACGGAACCTACTCCGTCGGCAGTACCGTAACGCCGGGCTATCACTGCCTGAACCGCGTCGTGATAAACACCAACATCACCGTCCAAAGCATCAACGGCGCCCAGGTCACCACGATCGACGGCGGCGGTTCCGTGCGGTGCGCCTACGTGGCCTACGGCACTCTGCGCGGATTCACCATCACCGGCGGCGAGACGCTCTGGTACGACGACGAATACAACGATCAGTCCGGCGGCGGCGTGTTGTGCGGCGACTTCGGCGAAATCCGGGACTGTATCATCTGCGG
>JAOZMZ010000070.1:0-2994 GCA_029934055.1 Kiritimatiellia bacterium | reverse complement strand
AACGCCTGGAACAACGGCGGCGGCATCTCCCAGGGTTCCGCCTCGGATTGCGAAATCTACAACAACCGCGCCGAAGGCGAAGGCGGCGGCACGCTCAGCTGCAGTCTCACTTGCTGCGGGGTGTACAGCAACTCCTCGCTCTGGAGCGGCGGCGGATGTTACGGCGGAACCATCGACAGTTGCGCCATCTATGACAACCAAAGTGGAGCCTACGGAGGCGGCTGCTACGACGGCATCCTCCATAACTGCACCATCTCCCGCAACCAGGCCTGTTTCGGGGGCGGCGCCTATACCTGTTCGGTCTACAACACCATCATGTACGCCAACCGCGCCAACGGCGCCGACAACTGGATGGGACTCAGTGAGTGCAAGTACTCCTGCTCGACCCCGCTTCCTCCCGGCGAAGGCAACTTCGAGGCCGACCCCCAGCTTCTGGACGGACGCCACATCTCCCTCTCTTCTCCGTGCGTGGATAACGGCAGCTCCGCTTTCGCCACACCCTCGGATATCGACGGCCAGGCATGGCACGTGCCGCCGACCGTCGGCTGCGACGAGCCCACCACCAATTCGGGAACCCTCCAGGTAAGTCTCGACCCGTCGTTCGTAAGGGTCGTCACCGGTATGCCGTTGTGCCTGCGTGCGCAGATCAGCGGACTGCCGATGTCAAACACCTGGACGGTCAGTGATGGATCAGTTCAGCTGACCAACTCCTTTGTGCTTCACCGCATCTGGACTGCCACGGGTATTTACGACGTCGTTCTGACGGTATTCAACACATCCTATCCAACTGGCATCTCTTCCACCGCCACGGTCGAAGCGGTCGACGCCGACGCGGCTACCTTCTACGCCGATGCCTCTAGCGCAAGCCCGCTGCCACCCTACACCAACTGGGCCTCCGCCGCCGCCGTTCTCCAACACGCAGTCGGCGCCGCCGCCACGTGCGCCGTCGTCGGCGCGCGCGTACTGGTGACCGACGGCGTCTACGCCGTCGGCGGCATGCTAACCCCCGGCGGCCGCCTCACCTCCAGCAACCGCGTAACGATCACCAACGCAATTATCGTGTGCAGCGTCAACGGCCCCCAAGCCACCATCATCTCCGGCCAGGGCCCCAACGGAACCTCGGCCGTGCGCGGCGTATACATGAGTGCCGGAATTCTCTGCGGTTTCACCATCACCAACGGCTATACACGCACTACCGGCAACACCTACATGGATTGCTCGGGCGGCGGCATCAACGCGCTCAGTGGTCTCGCCGTGATCAGCAACTGCATCTTCTGCGGCAACAGCGCCGACTATTTCGGCTCCGCGGCCTGCGGCGGATACTTTTCCGGATGCCTGTTCTCCAACAACACCATCCAGTACGGCGACGCCACCGCCGCCCTCATCGTGGGCACGAACTGTACTTTCGCAACCAACTACGCCCAGCGCGCCGGCGGCGCCTACAGGAGCATCCTCTACAACTGCACGCTGGAGAATAACTCAGTCCTCTACTACGGCGGCGGCGCACTCTGGTCCACGCTCTACGGCTGCACGGTATCCAACAACACCACTCCCTACAGCGGTACCTGGGGCGGAGGTATCTACGGCTGCCGGTTCTACGACGGCACCATCATCAGCAATTTCGCCGCATACGGCGGCGGCGCCTACGAAAGCACCGTCAGTAACAGCCTTCTCAAAGGCAACCGCGCCTCTCAGTACGGCGGCGGCGCCCGCCTGTGTACCCTCTACCGCTGTATCCTCAACGGCAACGTTTCCGACCAGGACGGCGGCGGCACCGACGGCGGCACCCTTTACAACTGCCTTCTCCTCAAGAACGAGGCCAACGGGGTCGACTACGGCCCGCCCGATATCCCCAGCGGCAAAGGCGGCGGCGCCGACGGCGGCACGCTCTACAACTGCACCGTCGTCAGCAACTACGCTACCGACAGCGCGGGCGGCGTCTATGCCGCAACGTGCTACAATACGATCATCTGGACCAACCGCGCCGGTGTCACCAACGACAACTACGAATCCTCCACGCTCCATTACTGCTGCACGCTTCCCGACGCCGGCTGGCCCAACAGGACCAACGACCCGCGCTTCATCGACCCCGCCAACGACGACTATCATCTCGGCGTCTATTCCGAATGCGTGGACGGCGGCACCAACCTCGCCGGAATCGTGGATGACGATCTCGAGGGCACCGCCCGCCCCATCGACGGCGACCTCAACGGCAGCAACGCCTGGGACATCGGCTGTTACGAGTACAACGCCTGGACCAGCGACAGCGACTCCGACACCATGCCCGACGGCTGGGAGTACATCAACGGACTCAACCCCACCAACGCCGCCGACGCCGACGCCGACCCGGACGGCGATTACGTCCCCAACCGCGATGAATACGTCGCCGACACCGTCCCCACCAATGCATCCTCATATTTCCACATCATCGCCATCTCCAACGCCGACGCCCGTACGGTGACCTTCGGCTGCTCCACGGGCCGCGTATACACCCTCCAGGCGTCTACGAATCTTACCGGCCAATCCTGGCAGACCGTCCCCGGACAGTCCGGAACCCACGGCGACACTTCCGGCCTGATGAGCATGACCGATACCAACGCAACCCCCTTGCGCCAGTACCGCGTGCGGGTTGCCCTGCCGTGAAAATTGCGCCCGCGCCTTCCGCGGAACTTCCAAATCCCGCCTCCGCGGGAAAAAAGAGAACATCTCGCAAAGACCGCAAAGAAGAGGGAAGAAAAAGAAAATCCTCTCACAAAGATCCCAACGCACGCAGAGGAATCTTTCGTCCCCGAACAACCTAACAACCCAACAACCGGCAACTCTCCCCTCCGTGTTCTCCGTGTCCTCCGTGGTTCTATCTCTTCCTCGCGACGGCATTTGAACGTGCCATCCAAAAACTTCCAAACATTGGAAATCTCACGCCGCAAAACTTCCAATCATTGGAAAAACTTATAGAAAAACTTCCAAACATTGGAAACTTTTTACCCTAAACTT
>JAOZMZ010000014.1 GCA_029934055.1 Kiritimatiellia bacterium | reverse complement strand
ATGAACCATCTCTTGCTTTGCGCTCCTGGCGAGAGGCCGTTTTTTTACCACGGAGAAGACGGAGGTCGGCCGACTACGCCAAGGCTACGTCGGCCAGGGAGGTCAGCGGATGGGGTTGTTGGGTTGTTGGGAAATGAGAGATTCCTTTGCGTGCCTTGGGATCTTGGTGCGGCTTCTTTCTGATCTAATCGTCTTTTCTTTGCGATCTTTGCGACCTTTGCGAGAGATTCTTCTTTTTCTTTTTACCACGAAGGACACGAAGCACACGGAGGGGAGAGTTGCCGGTTGCTGAGTTGTTGGGTTGTTAGGGGATGAGAGATTCCTTTGCGTGCTTTGCGGACTTTGCGAGATATTCTCCCTTCTTCTCTCTTCTTTGCGGGCTTTGCGCTCTTTGCGAGAGGTTTTTCTTTTTCTTCTCTCGCGGAGCACGCGAAGGACGCGAAGGGACGGAGTGGATAACAGTTGATCGTTGATTGTTGATGGTTGTTGTCCGGGATGAGGGAATGCAGCGTGCATCATTCTTCCTTTGCGGGGTTCCGCCGGAGGTGAGAATATTCCCGCCCCGCAATTCTTCCAATGTTTGGAAGTTTTTGAAGGGAAGTTTCCAATGATTGGAAGTTTTACTATAAGTTTTTCCAATGGTTGGAAGTTTTGCGGTTTGAAATTTCCAATGTTTGGAAGTTTTTGACGGGAAAGTTCCAATGATTGGAAGTTTTCCCGCATGTTTTTTCCAATGGTTGGAAGTTTTTCTACAAGTTTTCCCAAGCATTGGAAAATTGTGGCCGGGCATTCAGGGAAGGGAGGAGGAGGGGAACCCGCGCGCGGCAAGGATCGTGCGCACGCGTTCGTAGACGGCGGTTACGCTGATCGCTTCCATGCAGACATTGCGCCGGCATGGAGAGGCGCGGTAGTTGCGGACGTTGACACACGGACTGCAGGCCAGGTCCGCCGTCAGTACGTGAATCCTGTCTCCCAGCGGGCCGAAAAGCCGTGGTGTTTCAGGCCCGAAAAGGACAACCACGTCAATGTCCGTCATCGAGGCGAAGTGGGGCGGGCCGCTGTCGTTGGTCACGAGGAGCTGGCTGTTTGCGAAGAGCACCAGCAGTTCCCTGAGGCTCGTCCGTCCGGCCAGGTTGAGACAGCGCGGCGAGCCGATTGCGGCGACGAGATCATCCGCCTGCGCACGTTCGTGTGCCTGGCCGGTGACGACGAGGGTCGCGGAGGGATAATGATCAATGATCAGCCGTCCGAGCTCGACGAAGCGTGCGAGCGGCCAGCGCCGCAGTGGAAGCATGTCGCTGGCGTTCGGATTGAGGATGATGATGGGTGGCGAAGGTTGCCGGCCGCCGACGGTTTCGAGCAGTTTCCGCACGGCGCCGGTCTCTTGTGCAGAGGGCTCGAAGCGCGGGGGAACGAGCGCCTCTTCAAGTTCGGCGGCGGGAATCTTGGGGAGCGGGGTTATGGCCGGGTCGTACTTCAGGGATTCGACCAGGGCCACATAGGTCATGGCCGTGTGGATGTGGGGGTTGTAAGCGACACGATGGGTCATCAGATCCCCGCGGCAGGGGCCGTCTCCGTGGAAGGGGTGGTGGCCGGCGCGCAGGCTCGCGCCGCTGCAGAATGCCAGGATCGCGGAGGCGCGCGCGAAGAACTCGAGGTCCACCACGGTGTCTACCTGCAGGCGCCGTATCCGG
This sequence comes from Kiritimatiellia bacterium, assembly GCA_029934055.1. Taxonomy (GTDB): domain Bacteria; phylum Verrucomicrobiota; class Kiritimatiellia; order B70-G9; family B70-G9; genus JAOZMZ01. Next base: position 32,849 of record JAOZMZ010000014.1, on the reverse strand, counting down.
CGGAGGGCGGCGAGGACATCGGCGATGAACACGGGTACTGAATCATGCCGGACTTCGATCACGTTCTGGGATGGAATGAGGCCCAGCACGTCGACTACCGGTCGGTTTTCGCCGAAAACGAGAAAATAGACGTTTTCAGTCCCGACCATGTGGGCGGCCTTTCGGATCGCCCCGGCGGCGAGAACGACGGCGCCCTGCTCGGTCATCTTGATGAAAAGGATCTTGTGCGGCCGCCGCCGGGCGGGAGTCCGCCTCAGGGGGGCGGCGAGGCGGCGCAGGGCGGTCAGCAGGAGACACAGGGGGGTGCCGAGAAAGGCGTCAAGGCGTCGTATGGTCGTGGGCTTCATGCCGTCGTTTTTCTAAGGTTGTCTTCCGCGGCGGCCCGTATCGGCGGCCGGCTCTCCATCGTACCCTCTCAGGAGAGCGTATTCCCTGCGCGCGGCGGCCGCCAGGCGTGGAGACGCCGTAACCCGGGCGGCGTCCCGCAGCAGGCGCCAGCGCAGGTAATGTACTTTTTCCCGTTCGGGAGTCCGTACCAGAGCCAGGCTCGAGATTATCACGGCCAGACACGCGAACAAGATTGTTTCGCGCCGGGAGACTCCCGGGCGGGCAGCTTCTTCAGTCGGGCTTTCCGCCGTCACGCGGCGATAGACGGACCAGAGCACGGTACCGAGCAGAAGACCCGTGAAAGCCAGCGAGGCGAGGGGAGGCAAGCCGAGGAGGGTTCCGGCGTTGCGGGCCATGTAACCGTAGCCCAGGCACGGGAGGATTATTTCGCGGAGCGGGTTGGCTATCTGTTGGGGGGTATGGGGGATCCCGGCCACGGCCGCGGCGCACTGGAAGAGCGAGACCACATAGAGGGCCGTGAAGGTCAACCTGCGGAAACGGTAGAAAGCCATTGGAAAGGCCGCAAAGGGAATGATCACCACGAGGTATCGCGGGCCGTAGGTCCAGCCGCCGTGCCAGCAGTAGAGGCTGGAAATGAGCAGCGTCCAGGAGATCAGCATCGTGGCGCAGAGGATTCCTTCGGGACGTGTTTCCTTGCGCCGGATCATTACGGCCAGCCCCGGGATCGAGAGCAGCAGCACGGGTGAGAGGAAGAAGAGTCCGCGGGCGGGATGCGCCAGGAGAGCGGCGGCGGCCCGCAGGCTGGGAAGATTGAAGCCGTAGAGCCCGCTGTGGATTCCCTGCGCCCAACGCGTGAACGCCAGGTGGGCATACGAAAAAGCGAGGGGACTGCCGAAGCAGACATTGTTGTAGAGACCCAGGAGGACGAGCCACGGAACGATACCGGCGGTGAACGCCGCCAGTGCCTTCCCGCGCGCTCCCCGCATGAGGGCGTAGAGGGCGCCGATGGGGATCCACAAAAGGAGCGTGTATTCCGTGACGGCGGCGAATCCCGCCGTGAGACCGCTATAGAAAAAGACGGCCGTCGCCCGGCGGCGGCCGGCTCCCAGGGCGTGGCGAAGGAGTGCGAACGAGAAAAAGGCGGCGGCCGCCGCGGCCTGATGGCCGCTGAAAATCGTCGCGTGGCTCCAGGCGATTGTTCCGGTTTCGTAAGCCAGCACCATCAGGAAAGCATTCTTGCGTCCCGCCCCGAGAATTCGGGCCGTATGGAAGAGCAGCGCCGCCAGGAGCGCCGAGGGCAATCCGGAAGCGACGAGTGTGACCAGATAACGTTGCAGTGGCGACGGCCAGGGTGTCGGTGCCTGGGGAGTAAAAAGCCGCACCGCCCAGTAGGCCGGCAATGCCAGGAGTGAGGCCCCGAATGCCTTGCTGGAGTAGTAATGGCCGTTGTAGCGGGCGGCGTCTATGGTGCTTTTGTGCCAGGGGGCGATATCCAGTCGTCCGTTGTCGGCGACTGCACGGACCGCCAGGAAGCGCACGAGGGTATTGTCGTATTCCACCGGTTGCTGGAAGAGTCCCGCGGCCAGGAGGAACGCGCCGAAGATCAGGATTTCCGCTTTGAGGTGTCTCATTTTGTTTTCGTGGTGTTTCTTGCCAGTCGTTCTTCGAGCAGATGATCGCGGCCGGCTCCCAGGGCGCGCGCCCCGCGGTAGGATTTGCGGGCGCTCTGCGGGTCGGGATCCGGCAGGTCGAGGTACATCCGGGCCATGTTCATCAGCAGGGTGGTACTGGGCCCGAAGCGTTCGAGGGTTTCCTGCGAAAGGTGCAGGGCCTCCGCCGTGCGCCCGCAGGCGGCGAGGCAGGCGGCCAGGTTTTCCCAGTGACGCCGTTCGCCCGGTTCCAGCCGCCGGGCTTCCTTCAGAAACTGCAAGGCGTTCAGCGGCCGTCCCTGTCGCATGAGTATACGCCCGATGTTGGCGCATGCCCGCGCGGATGATGGATTGCTGCGGAGCGTGCGGCTCCACAGTTCACCCTCGCAACTCCAGGCGATGTTGCGGTGGGCTGTGAGACCGATGCACAGCAGCAGCAGCGAGATGCCCATGCCGACGACGACACGGGCACGCATTGGATGGAGACTCACACGTGGGGCGGCGAGCAGGCGTTCCCAGCCCCAGCCGGCCAGCAGGCCGACGCCCATGCACGGCACGTAATAGAAACGGTCGGCGAGCGGCTGGCTGAGGGGTATCAGGCCACTCACCGGGAGCAGGGGAAGGATGATCCAGGCAAAGGCCGCGAGAAGCCGACGGTCGGCCCGCCACGACGCGCCCAGAAGGATTGCGATCAGGAAAAGGAGGCCCAGGGTTTCGATTGCGAGAAGGGGCGGCGCCCCCGCTTCGACCGCGGAAAAGTATCTGTCGGCGATGAGTGGATAGGGCACAAACAGGATTCGCAGGTGCGCGGCCATCAGGGGGCCGCATAATGCCCAGCGCGGCCCTGAATATCCCTCCAGCCACGCGTAGGGAACGCTGACCCGGTTGCGGAGAAACACGAGGAACAGTACGGCGCTGACCAACGCGAGTGCGCCGGCGGCGATCACCGCCGCGGCGGCCCGCCGCATGGGACGGCCGGCGCTATGCAGCGCGGCGAGAACCGCTGCGAGCATCAGGGGATAGACATAGGCGCTTTCCTTGGAGAGGAACGCGGCGGCGAATGACAGCAACGCCGCGGCCCGCCGCACGGGTGAAGGACGTTGCGTCCAGGCGATTGCGGCGAGTACGCCCGCCGTGCCGAATACCGCCACCAGCAGGTCTTCCCGAAAGCCGATTGCGTTGACTGCTTCGGTCGTGGCCGGGTGACAGGCGAAAAGGGCGGCGGCGAAGAGGGCCGCCTGCCGGTTCAGGAGACGGCGGGCGAGACGCCATAAGAGCAGAACCGCCGCCAGATGGAGCAGCAGGTTGCCGGCTTTGAAAAAGGAGGGGTGGAATGCCGGCCGGCCGTGATTGAAAAGGCGTTCCACGGTCGCTTGGAGATAGTAGGAAAAGGTGACGGCCGGCCGGTATGAGCGTTCGCCGCTTGTGCGGTAGTAGAGCGGCGGAAGCCAGCAGCGCCAATTGCATTCGGACGGGTTCAATATGCGGGCGCGGTGCAGCACGAAGGTGTCGTCGAAAGAGAAATCGCCGGTAAGAATATCAGCGTAGGCCGCCAGAACGATGATGGTCAGAATGAATACCGCTGGCAGGTTGGGCCGGCGCTGTTCTTGGGGCGTGTTCACTTGAGAGTACACCCTGATCATCTATTCCTCGACCGCGGGCGTGGTCGCCTGCTGTCGGCAGGCGGCGGCTGCACTCCACTAATACCAGTTGCGGCCGCCGTGATCAACCGAACGTCTTGCAGGGCGCCGAACGTGAAGTCCCGGCTCAGTCAAAGAGCAGCCCGATAGGGCGCTTGCGGCGGTCACGAAGGATGGAAGTGGCGCTTGCCAGGAGCGAGCGTGCCGTGCGATCCGGAATCGCCGCCCCGCGTCCGTCGGGAAGCTTGTCGCCCGCCGCAGGATCCAGTCCGGCGAGATATTCGAGCAAGGCCGGGCTGAGGACCGTACCGGTCTTGAGTCCGGTCTTTTTCATGGCTCGGGGATGGACGTATATCACACGTCCTTCGTCATCCCAGATAATGCCCGCGATGTTGGATTTGTCGAGGGCGGCTTCGAGGTTGGCGCGTGCCGTTTGAGCCGTTTTTTCACGGGCGTTGATTTTTCGGTTCACGAAGGCGGCCAGAGAGTCCACCGCCGCGTCGACGCGGTCCGGTGCCAGACCCAGCTTTCGGACCTGGGTGCGCAGTCCGTCGAGAAGGGCTTCATCGAAAGGTTTGCGGCGGCGCGGGGTACGCCGGCGGGCGGGTTTCTTCTTACGGCGGGTGACACGATCCATTATTTTTTCGAGCTCGCTCTCGCTGATGCCTCTCTGGCGGGCGGCGTCGCGGATGCGGCGCAGAAACTCCTCCGACTGATCCCGTTCGGAAGAAAACGATTGCAGTAGTTTTTCGACTTCCTTGAGTCCTTTTTCGCCCTTCAGGAACTGGTCCGAAATCCGTCGCGCGCGCACCTGGTCGGACACCGAGGCGATGATGGCGAGAATTTCATTGATGAACCCGGCCGCGACCTTCGAGGACATCAGCTGGTGAGAGCGGGAACGCAGCTCTTTTTCCAGGGTGAGCACGGCGTCTTCGAGATCGGTCGAGTCTGCGTCTTCCGGGGTTGCGGTTTGAGTGGCGATGCTCTGGCCGATCATCTTGATGTTCTGCAGAAGGGTTTCTATCGTGTCGCCGGATTCTTCCCGGCCGAGTTCCGAACGGGAGGTCGCCAGCTCGATGCCGTCAATGATGCGGGCGGCCATTTTCTGCGGGCGGTTCTTGATTTCGTTGAGGAGCCACTTCTTCTGTTCCGCCTGCTTGAGCACCTGTTCGACCATGTAGTTGACGATTTCCTGGTCCGCATCGCCCTCGCCGCTTTTGCCCTTGGTGACCACCTTTGCGTCGCGGGCGATCACCTTTTCGCCTTCGGTGACGAGTACGTAACTCGCCTCGTGGGAGGTTATATGGGTGATGCCCTCTTTCTTGAGGAGGTCCACCAGACCGCCGTGTTCATTCACGTAGGCCGGACCGCGGGCCATGATGATGTGGAGTTTCTTGAATTCTTCGAAATCAACGCCGGGTTCGAAGAAGAGATTGTTTATATGGAGTTGTTCAAAGCTTTTCGCCAGGCGGTTGACGAGCGGATTGTTTTCTTCCACCGGAAGACCTTCGAAGAGGATGTGTCCTTCGGTTGCGCTGACGATCACCGGCTCCTTCTTGCGGGCCAGCATTTTCTCGAGCCACTCGAAGGCGTCACGCATGCTCTTGACAGCCATCGGGTGATCGGCGGCGTACATCACCGCATTGGACTGCGAAATACAGAGACGCCGGACGAACTCGGCGATTTCCGTCACCGGAGAAAGGTTCTTGCCGGAATCGTCCGTCTTTTTCTGAGGCGAATTCTCGGGCATGGCACAGCCTCGTTGACTGCATTATATGCGGCGGCTGCGTGTTCGTACATACTCCGGCGTTTATTTTTTATCCATTTCCGGTGCTTGGCGGTCGGCGGATGTTGAAGAGGGTGTGCCGGGAATGGCATTTCGTTAGCGCGGATTCCCGCAGCGTTCCTCCGGCGCCGAGAGGGAATCCTGCCGGCGGCGGCCGCAGATCACGGCATGGATGCGGCATATCACGGTCAGGCGCAACGGGCGGATGCTCCGTGCCGCGTGGTGCCGGCGAGAATTACGGGGACGATGGCGCCTGCGAGGGCGGCGTCGCCGGGAAAGGTGACCTCGATATAACGCTGGTCATGTCCGCGACAGAGGCTGCGGTCGGGAGAAAATGTTTCGACGAGCACTTCGACCCGCCGGCCCTGCAGGCCGGCGATGCGTGTCCGGGCGAGTTCGCGCGCGAGTTCGCGGAGCACCCGGGTGCGCTCCCGGATGGTTTCCGGGGGCAGTTGCCGCGGCAGCCGGGCCGCCGCCGTACCGGGCCGTGGAGAAAACGGGAAGACATGCATGCGGGTGAACCCGACGTGGCGGCAGAGATCGAGAGTGGCGGCGAAATCCTCGTCGGTTTCGCCGGGAAATCCGACGATTATGTCGGTGGTGAAGGACGGATCGTCGAGAGCGGTCCGGGCGCGGGCGACGGCGTGCAGATAGTCGGCCGTCGAATAGCCCCGCCGCATGGCGGTGAGTATGCGGTCCGAGCCCGACTGGAGAGGCAGGTGGACATGGGGCATGAAACGGCGGGTGCTGCCCCAGACTGCGAGCAGCCGCGGGGTGATTTCCGCGGGGTGCAGGCTGGAGAGGCGCAGACGCTCGAGGCGGGTTTCGCGCAGCAGGCGTTCAAGCAGGCCGGCCAGGTCGGTGCCGGCGCCGCCGGAACCGTAGTCACCGACACATATGCCGCTGACGACGATCTCCCGATACCCGCGCTCCACCATGCGCCGGGCCTCGGCGATGACTTCTTCCGGGGAGCGGTCACGCGGTCCCCCGCGCAGGTGCGGGACGATGCAATAGCTGCAGCGCATGCGGCAACCGTCCTGAATCTTGAGGATGGCACGGGTGCGGCCGGGAAATTCGGCGGTGTGCGTTCCGGACGAGGGAGAGGAAGTCTGCGGGGGATGATCAGGGAGGAGGCGGTCGAGTATTTCCGTTGCGCGGGGGTGCCATAGCGGGCCGGCAGGGACGATTCCGTCGGCGGGGGGCAGCTCGGGTTGAAAGCGTGCGGCGGCCATGCAGCCGCTGACGATCAGCCGGGCGCGGGGGTGCTTGCGGCGCGCCTGGCAGAGCGCGCGGCGCGACTTGCGGACGGCTTCGGCGGTGACGGCGCATGTGTGAACGATTACCAGGTCCGGTTCTTCTTCACCGGCGGGCGAAAGGTTGCGTTCCGCCAGCATTTCGCGGAGTACGCCGGCCTCGTACTGGTTGGCCTTGCAGCCCAAGACGTGAACGATATAGCGCATGACGTGCTTCGCCTGGACAGAATGTATGGTACCCCGGGCGCGACTCGAACGCGCGACCCTCGGATTAGGAATCCGATGCTCTGTCCTGCTGAGCTACCGGGGCGCCGGGTATGTAACAGTCTGACGCGGTAATTTCCTATGCCGGGCGGGGTTTTGCAACGCTGAAATGGGGCCCGGCCGGGCGGGTCGGGCGTGAAAACGGAGTCCGCGGGGATGGGAGACGTGAGCGGGCGGGGCATGCGGAACTCTGCGCGAAAAGGGTTGCAATCACGGGAATATCCTTTCACAAAGTTGCCTGGCTTGGGAGAAAAACAGGAGTGGAGATATTTGGTCCGCGAGGAAGAAGCTGCGGTTGGGCGACCTGCCGCGGCGTGATGTAGGAAGACGCGGGGTGACGGTGAGCTGGAGTGAACAGCGGCAGAGTAATTCCGGCGGGGGACTGATACCGTACTATCAGGTTCCGGCGACGGCCGTGCTGGTGGTGGCTGCGTACATCGCCGCGCAGATGTTGTCGGACATAGCGAGCGTCAAGATCGGGGTGGTGGGCGGACTGGCGGTTGACATGGGGACTTTCATTTACCCGATAACCTTCACTCTGCGGGACGTGGTTCACAAGGTTCTCGGCCGGCGCAATGCGCGCGTGATGATCGTCGCGGCGGGCGTGATAAATTTGTTGATGGCGGCGTACCTGATGTGGACCGCGTACGTCCCCGGGGCGGAGAGCTGGGGGCTTGACGATGAGTTTCGCCGGGTGATGACACCGGTTTGGCGGATTGTCATCGCTTCGATCGTGGCCGAGGTGGCCAGCGAGTTGATGGACACCGAGGTATACCACTGGTTCGTCACGCGGATAACCCTGCGGCATCAGTGGATGCGCGTGCTTGTCAGCAACAGCGTCAGTGTGCCGACCGACAACGTATTTTTCGCCGTGGGGGCGTTCGGGTGGACGCTGCCATGGGGGGTGGTTTGGCAGATATTCCTCTTCAACCTGATGGTGAAATACGCGATTACCGTCGTGAGCCTGCCGTTGATCTACGTCGTGCCGGACCGGGTGGCCGAGGCCGGGCGCCGGGAAGAAATGTAGCCCGCTGCGCGGGTGGTATTTTTCAGAACGGGTCGCGCAGCACCGCGCCGGTATTGGCGCTGGTGGCGAAGGCCGTGTAGCGGGCGAGCCAGCCTGTTTTGAAGCGTGGTTCGGGGGGCTTCCAGGACTTGCGGCGCTCGGCGAGTTCTTCTTCGGAGAGGCGCACGTTGAGGGTGCGCTCGGGGATATTGATTTCGATGATGTCGCCGTCACGCAGAAGCCCTATGGGTCCGCCCTCGGCGGCTTCCGGGGAAACGTGGCCGATACAGGCTCCCCGCGTGCCCCCGCTGAAGCGGCCGTCGGTGATGAGGGCGACCTTATCCCCCAGTCCGCGGCCCATGATATAGCTGGTCGGCGCGAGCATTTCCTGCATGCCCGGCCCGCCCTTGGGACCTTCGTAGCGGATTACGACGACATGTCCGGGCTGTACCTTGCCGGCGAGGATGCCGTCACAGGCTTCTTCCTGGGACTCGAAGATTATGGCCGGGCCGGTATGTTTGAGCATGGAGGGGCTGACGCCGGCGGTCTTGACCACGCCGCCGTCGGGGGCGAGGTTGCCGCGCAGGATGAAGAGGCCTCCCTGCTTGCTGTAAGCCTTTTCAAGCGGCCGGATGCACTCCGGATCACGGATTTCGGCCGTGGCGATCGTTTCACCGATGGTATGGCCGGTGACCGTGCGGGCCTGGGTGTGGAGAAGGTCGGGAATGCGGGATATCTCCTTGAGGATCGCGCTGATACCGCCGGCGCGGTCCACGTCTTCCATGTGGTAATTGGACGAGGGGGATACCTTGCAGAGGTTCGGCGTGCGGTGCGAGAGCTCGTTTATGCGTTCGAGATCGTATGGTATGCCGGCGGCATGGGCCACGGCGAGGGTATGCAGGACGGTATTGGTGCTGCCGCCCATGGCCATATCGAGGATGAAGGCGTTGTCAATCGACTCGCGGGTGACGATGTCGCGTGGTTTCAGGTTTTCGTAGACCAGTTCCACGGCCCGGGTACCGGCCGCCCGCCAGAGTTCTTCGCGGCGGGGGTCTTCGGCGAGGATCGTACCGTTGCCGGGCAGGCCGAGTCCGATGGCCTCGGTCAGGCAGTTCATCGAATTGGCGGTGAACATGCCCGAGCAGGAGCCGGGACCGGGACAGGCGTAGCGCTCGATCTCCGTAAGTTGCTCTTCGGTCAAGCGGCCTTCCTTCAATTCGCCGATGCCTTCGAAGACGGTTATGAGGTCGATTACGCGGCCGTCCGGGAGTCGTCCGGCGCGCATGGGACCGCCGCTGGCGAAGATCGTGGGGATGTTGCAGCGCAGGGCGCCCATGAGCATCCCGGGAATGATTTTGTCGCAGTTGGGGATGCAGATCATGCCGTCGAATTGGTGAGCTTCGACCATTGTTTCCACGCAGTCGGCGATGAGTTCGCGGCTGGGAAGGGAGTATTTCATCCCGGTATGGCCCATGGCGATGCCGTCACATATGGCGATTGCGTTGAATTCGAAGGGCGTGCCGCCGGCCTTGCGGATGGCGTCCTTGACGATATCGGCGACGCGCCGGAGGTGAACGTGGCCCGGTACGACTTCGCAGAAGGAATTGCAGACGGCGATTAACGGTTTTTCGATTGCTGCGCTGTCGAGCCCCGTGGCCCGCATCAGGGAGCGGTGGGGTGCGCGTTCGATGCCCTTTTTGACAGTGTCGCTTCGCATGTCGGTATCCTCCGCGGTTTTGATGGATAAGACCTTCAGCATAGCGCGGCGGCGGTCACAGACAACAAAAAAAGCAATGCCCCGACGACGTGTTGCAAGGTGGCGGGATTGACAGGACGGGCGGGGATACGTACCCTGCTGGCCTGGAGCGGCGGAGTAGCTCAGTGGTTAGAGCAGTGGCTTCATAAGCCATGTGTCGTGGGTTCGAACCCCACCTCCGCCACCATTTTTTTGGGGGGGAGCTTTAACGGGGGATTCCTCATCCGAAGACCGCCCCGGCGGGATGCGCGCAACGCGCAGCGGAATTTTTCTTGCCGGAAGGAGCGCCGGGTGGCAGAAAAAGGAAGCCGATATTGATCGCCGAGCGGTGATGACGCAGGGTCAACGAGGAGGAACGGACGATGTATTTTGGGATTCCGGACCCGTGGGTAGCCGCAGCCTTCCTGCTGTGTATTCTCAGTTCCCTCTTGTGCCTGGTGTGGGGCATTGTGCGCTGGAACAGGGAAGAGCCTTTGGTTGACGAGCCGCCTGCGGAAATAATGCACTGGGTGGAAGAAGAGGAAAAACTCGAGGAAGAACTGTGAGGGCCGGGAGGATTCCATGATATCGATGTGGACGACGATAGCGGTTGTGATCTACATGGGGGTGATCGCCTATCTCGGATATCGGGGGTTTCGGGCGACGCGTAATGCGACGGATTTCATGATCGGCGGGCGGCGGATTCATCCCTACGTGATGGCAATGTCGTACGGGGCGACTTTCATCAGCACGTCGGCGATCATCGGGTTCGGGGGTGCGGCCGGCGTGTTCGGGATGGGCTTGTTGTGGCTGACTTTTCTGAACATTTTCATCGGGATTTTCATAGCGTTCGTACTGTTCGGGGCGCGTACGCGCGTGATGGGTCTGCGGCTTGACGCCCACACGTTTCCGGAATTGCTGGGGCGGCGCTACCGCTCGCGCTTCATCCAGGGCGCGGCGGCTCTGATCATATTTCTTTTCATGCCGCTCTACGCCTCGGCGGTGCTGATGGGGGCGGCGAAGTATCTGGCCCAGCAATTCGGGATGCACTATGAGACGGCGCTGTTCACCTTTTCGGTGATCATCGCGCTGTACGTGGTGATGGGCGGCATCAAGGGGGTGATGTACACCGACGCCTTGCAGGCGACGATCATGATCGCGGGTATGACGGTCCTGCTGATAATGACGTATTCATCCATGGGAGGGGTGGTAGCGGCCCATGAGAAATTGACCGCCCTCGCGTCGCATGTTCCGGCCAAGCTGGTGCACGGGGGGCACCGGGGATGGACGAGTATGCCGGCGTTCGGATCGCCGTTGTGGTGGATATTGGTGAGCACCATAATAATGGGGGTGGGCATCGGCGTGCTGGCTCAGCCGCAGTTGGCGGTCCGTTACATGACCGTCAAGAGCGGGCGGGAACTGAACCGGGCGGTTCCCATCGGGGGTGTTTTCATTCTGATGATGACGGGGGTGGCCTTCATCGTCGGTTCGTTGACCAACGTGTTTTTTTTCGAGCACGGCGGCAAGGTGGCAATAGCCGCGGCGCGCGGGGACGTAGAGAAGATCATACCGATGTACATTCAGCAGGCCCTGCCGCCGTGGTTCAGTCTGCTTTTCATGTTGACCTTGCTGTCGGCGGCGATGAGTACGCTCAGCAGCCAGTTTCACGTCATCGGGACGTCGCTGGGGCGTGATTTCTATGAGCAGGCGTTGCGGCGCGGGCGGACGGTGGGCGGTGTTTTGGCGACGCGTATCGGGGTGATCGTGGGGATCGTGTTCGCGGTTTACCTGGGGTACCTTTTGGAGGAAAAATTCGGCAAGACGGGCACGGCGATCGTCGCCCGCGGCACGGCGATCTTCTTCGGCCTGTGTGCTTGCGCGTTCCTGCCGATGTACGTGGGGGCCTTGTGGTCGCGCGGGATTACTTTTGCCGGGGCGGTGTGGGGGATGTTGACCGGAGCGGCATCGAGCCTGCTGTGGATGCTGTTCGTCCACGAAAAGGCGTCGACGGCGCTGTTGTTGTGTCACAAGCTTTTCGGGGTACGTTCCCTGGCGGTGCGCATGGTGGAGGGCAAGGAGGTTTTCCTGAAAACGGGGCCGATAATCTGGGCTTTCGTGGATCCGCTTTTCGTGGGGTTGCCGGTGGCGATTTTGGTCACGGTGGTCGTTTCGATGTTTACGCGCAAGTTTTCAAAGCAGCACCTGGAGATGTGTTTCGGTCCGGGCCCCGTGCCGGCAACAGCCAACAAGGAGGAATAAAAGATGCGCACACTGAGAGGAATGCTGGTTCTGGCAGTGAGTCTGTATTTTTGCGGTTTCGCCTACGGCGCGGACAAGCCGCGTGTCCGTTTCGGCGGTGATCTGCGGCTGCGCGAGATCTATTTCGACGATATCCCCATCAAGGCCGATCCTCCCGGCGTGACCCGCGGCGGGCAGAATCACTTCTTCCGCGTGCGCACGCGTATTTGGGGCGAGGCGGACCTATTGGAGAACGTCACCGCGCGGGCGCGCATCGTCAACGAGTTCCGCATGTATGACAAGCCGCACAATCTTTCCTGGGATTATCCGGACGAGGCGATAGTGGACACCCTTTACATCGAGGCGCGGGATCTCTTCGGGGAACGCCTCGATGTGCGGATCGGGCGCCAGGATTTGATTTACGGCACCGGCAAGTTGATCCTCGAAGGAACTCCGAAGGACGGTTCCCGCACGATTTATTTTGATGCGGTGAAGGCGTCCTGGAAAGGCTTTCCGGATACGGTGATCGACCTGCTGGGGATCTACAACAAGCCCGAGAACGAGCTTGTCATCAATTCACAGGATCGCGACCTGACCGGTTACACGAAGTATTACGACGATGCCGTCGAAAGCGGCGGGGGAGTGTACATCAAGAATTCATCTTTGCCGGTAATGCCTTTCGAGGCCTATTACATTTACAAGCACGAGAGTTCGTGGGACCAGCCGGCGGCGCGTGATGCGGACGGCAATCCTTTGCCGCCGCGTCTGGCGTGGCAGGAACTCAACACGGCCGAGGGGGTAATCGAGAACCCGCGCGCGAAGATCCATACGGTTGGATTCCGGCTGATGCCGAAGCCCTCGGAAAGACTGTCGGCCAACATAGAATGTGCTTATCAGTTCGGCGAGCGTGGCGACGAGGATATCGAGGCATACGGGTCGGATTCGTTCATCATCTACAAGCTACCGGTGCTGGAGCGGTATTCTCCGAGCGTCAATGTGGGTTTCTATTATCTTTCCGGTGACGATCCGCATACCGCCAAGGACGAAGGGTGGAATCCTCTTTGGGCGCGCTGGCCGCAGTACAGCGAGCTATACGTTTATGCCTACGATGCGGACGCGGCCGGCCGCTGGTCGAACCTGATGATGCCGCACATGGGCGTGAAGTTCAAAGCCCTGAAGAACCTTTCCACGGAGGCCATGCTCGGATACATGTGGGCGCCGGAGAAGGACGGACCGGGGGGCGGCGACGAGCGCGGGTTGCTTTTCACGCTGTGGAACAAGTTCGTTCTGGGCAAGAACTTGGTGATGGAGGGCGACGAGCTGGCCGGACACATCTTGCTGGAGCTGATGGATCCGGGCAATTATTATAATGTGGATGATACCGCGTTGTTCGCGCGCTGGGAGTTGACCTACAGATTCTGAGAGAGCCCGCTCCGGCCGGCAGCGGGAGCTCCGGGAACGGTGGTGGTCCGGCGTTTGAAGCGCAAGGAGAGCAGTCATGATACTGAACCCGGAATTCGAATGCATGGATCGCAAGCAGCTGCGGCAGATACAAGGTGAGCGCTTGCGTGAGGTTGTACGGCGGGCATATGAAAAGATCCCGATTTACCGCCGAAAATTCGAAGAGCACGGGGTGCATCCGGACGACATCCGCGACATAGACGATATCGTCAAGCTCCCGTTTACCACCAAGGAGGACTTTCGGACGGCCTATCCCTTCGGGCTGTTCGCCGTGCCTCTGCGGGAGATAGTGCGGGTGCACGCCTCTTCAGGCACTACCGGCAAGCCCACCGTGGTGGGATACACGCGGCGTGATGTGGAGATATGGGCGGAGACCTGCGCCCGGACGCTGGCCTGTGGCGGCGGCACGCCGGATGACGTGTTACAGGTGGCCTACGGCTACGGGCTTTTCACCGGCGGGCTGGGCATGCACTACGGCGGTGAGCGGCTGGGGGCGATGGTTGTGCCCATGTCCGGAGGCAATACGCGTCGGCAGATCATGTTGATGCGCGATTTCGGCACCAGCCTGCTGGCGTGCACGCCGTCCTATGCGCTTCTCATCGCCGAGGTGGCCGATGAAGAGGGCATCGATCTGAAGAAACTCGCGCTCAAGACGGGTTTTTTCGGGGCCGAACCATGGACGGAGGCGATGCGCGCGCAGATAGAGGAACGCCTGCCGCTGAAGGCCATAGACATCTACGGATTGAGCGAAGTGATAGGACCGGGAGTCGCCAGCGAATGCGAGGAGCAGAACGGATTGCACATCTTCGAGGACCATTTCTACCCGGAAATAATCAATCCCGAGACCGGCGAAGTCCTGCCCCCCGGCCAGCGCGGCGAGCTGGTTTTCACCTGTCTGACGAAGGAAGCCATGCCGGTGATAAGATACCGCACACGGGATATTACGCTTCTCGATGAGACGCCGTGTGCCTGCGGGCGCACCAGCCGGAGAATGGCACGGGTAACCGGACGCACGGACGACATGCTCATAATCCGTGGCGTGAATGTGTTTCCATCCCAAATAGAAAGCGTGTTGATGAAGGTTGAAGGGATCGCGCCGCACTACGTCATCGTGGTGGACAAGAGCGGTGTTATGGACGAGCTCGAGATCAAGGTCGAGGTTTCGCCGGAGGTCTTTTCCGACGAGGTCAAGAAGATGGAGACCCTGCGGGAACGCATTGCCCAGGAAATGTACAGCGTATTGGGAATCAGTGCGCGGATTACCTTGGCCGAGCCGAAGACCATCGAACGCAGCATGGGCAAATCCAAGCGGGTAATCGATGTCCGTGAACAGAAGTGAACGGGGAGCAGAATCATGAAAGTACAGCAGTTGTCGGTTTTCCTCGAGAATCGCAGCGGGCGGTTGGCGGAGGTGGCCCGCCTGCTGGGTGATGCGGGTGTCAACATCCGGGCGCTCAGCCTGGCCGACACCGCTGATTTCGGCATTTTGCGGCTGATCGTCAACGACGTCGAACGGGCGGTGGAAGTCCTGCGGCGGGCCGGCCAGACGGTGTCGCTGACGGATGTCGTCGCCGTGGAAGTTCCCGACCGTCCCGGCGGGCTGGCCGAAATCCTCGAGCCGTTGCAGGAGCAGGAGGTCAACGTCGAATACCTGTATGCATTCGTGGAGAAATCATCCGACCGTGCGGTGGTGGTCTTGCGCTTTGACGACGTGCAGGCGGCACTGGAGGTTCTCAAGCAGGCCGGGATCACGCCACTGGCGGCTGAAAAAGTATACACGCTCTGAGTGGTATTGGTAGGGGCCGAGAGTCGGCTTCCGTTGCAGAGGGATCCGGGCATGGCCTTGGAAAACGAGAGTTCGGCGGGCGGGGTGCTCGTCCTGAACCGTCTCTGGCAGGCGGTGAACATTTGCAGTGTCGAGCGCGCACTGGCGTTGCTCTACACGGGACATGCGCAGGTTGTCTACGAGGACGGGGGCAACTTCAGCACGTTCACGCTCAACGAGTGGTGCGATTTTTCCTGCGGCCATGACGGTGGGGATGTAGTGCGGACGATTTCGCTCAAGATCAGGATTCCGAGGATCATATTGCTGCTCTTTTTCGACCGGCTGCCCCACCGTGAAGTGAAATTTACGCGTCACAATATCTTCGAGCGCGATCACAACACCTGCCAGTACTGCGGGCGGCGTTTCGACCGGCGCAACCTCAATATTGACCACGTCGTGCCGCGCCAGCGCGGCGGACGCACGACCTGGACCAACGTGGTATGCAGTTGTCTCGAATGCAACCGCCGCAAGGGGAACCGCACGCCGGAGGAGGCCGGTATGCGCCTGATCAAGCGGCCGCGCAAGCCGCACTGGCGCCCCTTCCTGCACATAACTTTCGCACGCATGGGCGACCATTCCTGGCGGCATTTTCTGGATGTGGCCTACTGGAACGTGGAACTTGGCGAGGATTGAAGGCGCCCGATGGGGGACGGCGCGGCTGGGGGGCTCACTCGCTCACGGGAACGGAGACGGCGTTGGTGCCTGTCGCGGCGACCGCCGCTGCGAACTGCTCCGCAAAAGTGTCGCCGGGGCTGATGTGCTGAATGCGCCGGACGATTGCACGGGCCTGTGAATACTGTCCCTGGGCGGCGAGGAAAAGGGCGCGGGCCCGCAGAGCGGGAAGGAAGCGGGGGTCGAAGCGCAGCGCGGCCAGGATTTCTTCCTGAGCGGCGGAGACGCGCCCGCGGAGGTTGAGGGCCACGGCGAGGTTCCAGTGTATGTCGGCGCGGTCGGGGCGCAGCTTGAGGGCCTCGCGGAGAAGACGTTCCGCCTCCGGGAGATCGCCGCGGTTCCCGGCGAGAATTGCAAGATTGACCAGGGCGGTGACCTCCCGGGGGTTTGTTCGGAGGGCTTCGCGGAAAAGTCGTTCGGCGGCGGCCGCATCGCCGTGATGCTTGTGTTCGAGTGCCAACCAGACCATGGCGCGGGCACTGCGGGGTTCCACCCTGAGAGTACGCCGCCAGAGAGTGAGACTGTCGCGGAAATCGCTCATGCGGGTGAGCGCGGCGGCTGCCTCGAGAAGGATCAGCAGGACAACGCCGGCGGTACAGAAGCGAAGCATCCGGGGATTGAAGACAGACGGCAAATAGGCCGTGGTGATCAAGGCGAGGAGGAATGCCGGTGCGGCGGGGTAAGCATAGCGTTCGGCGAATGGGTTGAGCAGGGGAAGGATATTTGCGACCGGCAGCCAGGCGATGAGGAACCAGGCCGCGGCGAAGGCGACCGTCGGCAACCGCCGCCGAAGGAGGGGTAGGGCCAGTACGCAAAGACCCAGCGCGGTGAGTCCCGCGGTGAAACGCGGATCCATGGGGGAGGTCACGGGCATGACCGGGTGGTCGACGGCGAGGGGAAACGGCCAGAGCAGTAGAGAGAGCATGCGCACGAACAACCAGGGTGCCGTCAGGAGATTGGAGGGAAAGCGGAGGGAATATCCATTCCAGGCGGTCCCGACGGCTTGGAAGGAGGGACGGATGCCGGAATGCTGTGGAAGCAGGCAGGCGACGGAGAAAGCGACACTGAGGAGGAGCGAGAGCGCCGCGATCATGATCATATGGGTCCGTCCCGGCCGCAATCTGGGCAGGAGCCACCAGGCGGCCAGCAGGATGAGGGGGGCCGCCAGACCGGATTCTTTCGAGGCGACGACGCCGCCGAGCGCCGAAGTGGTGAGCAGGCCCGCCGTCAGCGGCCGGGTTCTGCGGGCGACGGCGGTGCCGGCGAGCAGATATAGGACGGTGCAGAGTGTGGCGAGAATGTCGGCGCGGAAGGCGGGCAGGTGGACGGTTTCGGTGTTGGCCGGATGAAGAGCGAAGAGCACGGCCGCAACCAGCGGGATGATGCGGCGTTGGCGGTGCGGCAGTCCGGAGCGGCGGGATACGGTCCGGAAGAAACGGTAAAGGGCAAGGGTTGCAAGGACATGCAAGATGAGGTTAGTGAGATGCCATCCGGCGGGGTCGGCGCCCCAGAGGGCGCGGTCCAGGAAGAAGGAAAGGAGCGTGAGAGGGCGCCGGCCGTTGATGACGGAGCCGTCGGCCAGCGTCTTCAGGGAGAGCACCGCGCGGGCATTGGCGGGATTTGCCAGAAAATTGTTTTCGACGATTTGCCCGTAGTCGTCGTAGAGGAACGGACCCCCGAGACTCGTCAGGTAAGGCAGGCTCGCCGCCCCGAGCAGGAGCAAGGCCACGCCGAGGCGGATGACGCGGTGCCGGCTGGGAGAGAAAAGGTTCACGAGAGCCCTTTTTCGATGGAGCGGTAGAAGGCCTCCCAGAAGGGATCGACGCGGGGATGAACGAGATCCCGGGCATGTCCCTCCCGGACGACGGAAACACCGCGGCCGGCCTCCAGGAGTTCTCCGCAGACGGACGCGGGTATCTCGGCGTCGGCCAGTCTTGCGACGATTTCATCGGCGGCGTGGGGACGCACGCAGGCGATGAGAGTGCCTTCGCTGATACTGCTGTAGGGGTCGATGGAAAAGAGGCGACAGACCGCCTCGGCGGCGGGGGAGACGACGATTTCATCTTCGTGGACGACCAGGCCGAGACCCGAAGCGCGGGCGATTTCCACAAGGCCGCCCCAAATGCCGCATTCCGTGGCGTCGTGCATGGCGCTGACGCCCTTATCACGGGTACCCACGGCGGCGGCCGCGAGGGCGTCTTCGACCACCGACATCTGGTAGAACAACTTCTCGGCTTCCCGCCGGAGGTCGCCGCCCAATTCTTGCTCGATATACTTCGGAAACATTGCCGCGAAGATGCCGGTGGCCTCTATGGCGGGCCCCTTGGTGATGATGATGCGGTCACCCGGCCGGCAGAAGCGGGGAGTGCAGTATCCCTCGCGGGATCCCATGGCGATGAACGTGGCTCCGCCGATCATCGGATAGGAACAGTTTTCGTAGCGCCCGGTGTGGCCGCAGACTATGGCGGTGTTCATTTTTTCACATTCCTGATGAATGACCTGCCACATGGTTTCCAATTCCGCGGCGGACATTTCCATCGGCAGGTTGAGATCGATGGACAGGAAAGCGGGTGCCAGTCCCGAGGTGACCGCATCGCTGGCGAGGATATGAATGGCGAACCAGGCCGAGCGTTCGAATCCATAGGCGGGGACGACGAAGACCGGATCAGAGGTGAGGGCGAGGGCATAGGGGCCGATTTCGATGATGCCGACGTCTACGCCGTGTTGGGGGCCCACAGCGACTTCCGGGCGGTGGGCGCCCAGTCGCGGCAGGATGAGTGAATCGAAGACCTCCGGTGATATTTTGCCGATATCAGCGCTCATGATCACGTCCTTTCCTTACGGTCGGCGGCGTAGTGGACAGCGGCGTGCGCGGGGCCCCGGACAAGCAGCGGTATCCTTACAGGGGATCCCAACGCGGCCCGTTGCCGTAAACAATCTCTCGCGGCGGATTTTTCCACATGCCGACACCCGTTTACTTGTCATCTTCGGATTATGAACGGTTGAAGTTAATCACCGCATGGGTAATAAGCAAGGGAATGTGGCGGAGCGGGTACCGGTCTTCAGGTGGGCTGGTATCCCAGCTTCTTGAGCATCCAGTAATTCTTTTTCCAGTTGCGGGAGACCTTGACCCACAGCGACAGGCGCACTTTTTTTTCGAATACGACCGCCAGTTCGGCTTCGGCCGCCCGGCGAACGGCGCGCAGAAGGCGTCCTTTTTCGCCGATGACGATTCCTTTCTGTGAGGGTTTGTCCACATATATGACGGCCTCAACCACCAGAGATAGGTCGTCTTCCTTGAGGTCGTCGATCCAGACGGCGACGGCGTGGGGCAGTTCTTCGCGGAGACGCGCGAAGAGTTTTTCGCGGATGATATCGGCGATGAAGAGTTTCCGTGGAAAGTCCGTGAGGACATCCTCGGGAAAAAGCAGCGGGCCGACGGGCATCAGGTCGAAAAGATGATCTACGAGATCATCCACGCCCTTACCGGTAAGGGCGGAGACGCTCCGCCAGGCGTGTACGACGGGTGCGGCCTTCTTTTCGCGGGCGATCCGTTCCCAGAGGGTGCGGTAGTCGTCGGCGTGAGATGTTGGGCGGTCGCACTTGTTGAGTACTGGCAGGGCGGCGGTCTCCTCGCGCATGAGGCGCCGCATCCATCCTTCGTCTTCGATACGGGGCGGCACGGAGATGTCGAAGACGGGCATGATCAGGTCCACTCCCTTGATGGAACTGCGCGCGACTTTGTTGAGGAGCTGGCCGAGGGGGGAACGGGCCTGATGCAGACCGGGGGTGTCGAGGAAGACGATTTGGCCGCGCGGCTCGGTAAGCATGCCGCGGACGAGGTTACGGGTGGTCTGGGCCACGGGGGTGACGATGGATATCTTTTCTCCGAGGATTCGATTGACCAGGGTGGACTTGCCGACGTTGGCGCGGCCGACCACGGCCACCATGCCGCAGCGGAGTTCGGGATTCTCCTGGACGGGCGCAGTCACAGCTCGACGATATCGCCGCGGGCCGGCGTAAAAACGGGAGCTTTCTGGGCGGCGCGCAAGTGTTCGGCCAGGGCCTGCCGTTGGGTTTCTTCACCATGGACCAGGAAGATTTTGCGGGGCTGGACGGCCTTGGCATAGGCGATGAGTTCGTCACGGTCGGCGTGGGCGCTGAAGGCGTTGAGCACGGTGACTTCAGCCTTCAGGCGGAAGGTGTCGCCGAAGATGCGGATTTCGGGCTGGCGTTCGACGATGCGGCGGCCGAGTGTGTTGTGGGCCTGGAAACCGACGATCACGATGGAGTTGCGTTCATCTTCCACGGCGTGCTTCAGGTGGTGGAGGATGCGGCCGTGTTCGCACATTCCCGAGGCCGAGATGACGATGCAGGGATCCTTCGATGCGGTGACGGCCTTGGACTCCTCGACCGAGGAGGTGAAGTGCACCCAGGAGGGGCTCATCACGCGGCCGGCCTGCTCGTGAAGTTTGCGGTAGTCTTCGTCCAGATAGGTACTGCACTTTTCGAAGACGCGGGTGACGGCGGTTGCCATGGGGCTGTCCACGAAGACCGGGATTTCCGGCAGGCGGCCGGCGGTTACGAGGGCGTTGAGGTGATAGAGAATTTCCTGGGCGCGCTCGAGGGCGAAGGACGGTATCAGGATTTTTCCACCACGCCGCCACGTGCGGTCCACGACGGCGCGCAGTTCTTCCTGGGCGTCGGCCACGGGATCATGGAGGCGGTCGCCGTAGGTGCTTTCCATGACGAGAACGTCCACGCCGCCGAGGATTTCCGGATCGCGGATAAGAGGCAGACCCTTGCGGCCGAGGTCGACGGCCACACCGAGGCGGAGTCGGGAATTGCCCTGCGGCAGGGCGAACTCTGTCAGGGCGGCGCCGAGAATATGGCCGGCCTCGCGAAAGGTGAGCTCGATTCCCGGGACGGGTTCGATGGTTTCGCCGTAGCGCCATCCCTGGAAGAGGGCCACCGCGGCCTTGGCGTCAGCGACGGTGTAGAGGGGCTCGACCGGGGGCTGGCCGCGGCGGGAGGTCTTCTGGTTGAGGTAGGCGGCGTCCTGTTCCTGGATATGGGCGGCGTCGTGGAGCATGATCGTGCACAATTCCCGCGTGGCGGCGGTGGCATGGATAGGACCCTGATATCCGCTGCGGGCGAGGGAGGGCAGGTTCCCGCAGTGATCGATATGGGCATGGGAAAGGACACAGGTTGTTATGGTGGTCGGACCGAAGAGAAAGTTGCGGTTTAGTTCCTCCGCCTGCCGGCGGCGGCCCTGGAAGAGTCCGCAGTCGCGCAGGATGCTGCGCCCGTCATGCTCGATCAGCAGTTGTGAGCCGGTGACCGTGTCCACGCCGCCGAGAAAGTGAAGTCGCATGATGATTATCCTTGTCGTTGATAGCTGTTTGGAGTGAGAAAATAATCGCTTCATGCGGCGGAGTCGAATGCAAAAGTGGGCGGCGGGGTTGTGAGGCATTGTTCGGGATCATGAGACGGCGCGGAAAAACAGGAAAGTCCGGCAGCGGGAATACGCTGATGATGGATGTGTACGAACGCATGTACCGGCGCTGGGGTCCGCAGCACTGGTGGCCGGGACGGACCCGGCTGGAGGTGATCGTGGGGGCGATTCTCACGCAGAACACCGCGTGGCGCAACGTCGAGAGGGCGATAGCCGCCCTGCATGAGGCGGGAGCCCTGGATCTGGAGGTGTTACGGCGGATGCCGTCGCGGCGTCTGGCGGGGCTGATTCGTCCGGCCGGTTACTACAACCTCAAGGCGCGGCGCCTGAAGTCTTTCGTGGAGATGGTCTGGAAACGGTACGATGGAAGTCTGCGCAAGATGTTCGCCGAAGATACGGCGGAATTGCGCCGCGTTCTCTTAGGGGTGAATGGAATCGGAGAAGAGACCGCCGACAGCATCCTTTTGTATGCGGGCCGGCGGCCGGTTTTCGTGGTTGATGCCTACACGCGGCGGGTCATGGCCCGTCACGGATGGGTGGAGCAGGGTGCGGACTACCGCCGGGTCGCCGAGAGGATCGTCGCGGAAATACCGAGGGACGTACAGCTCTACAATGAGTATCATGCATTGCTGGTGCGGCTCGGCAAGGAACATTGCCGCCGGCGACCGGTCTGCGAGGGGTGTCCTCTCGAAGACCTGTTGCCGCGGGGAGGTGGAGAGGAAACATGATTCCTGCGGTCAGGACGGCAGCCGGCATCGGCCTGTTGGCCGTGAGCCTGGTGGCGGGGGGGTGTGTATCGGCGCGGCGGCCGCCGGCGCAGCCCGGGCGCAGGTTTGTCGAGGAGTTGAAGCACATTCCGATCGGCAGCGTGATGAGCGTGAATAGGGACTGCGGCTACGTTGTTCTCGAATGTGTGCTCTTGCCAAGTCCGGGGACGCAGGTCAAAGTATATCGCGGGATGGAGGAAGTGGCCGAGTTGCGGATCGGCGAGCGGCGGGCGGGGGCGCTTGTCACCGCGGAGATATTGGGTGGAGATCCGAGGAAAGGGGATCTCGTGCGGCGGGTTGCGGATACGGGGGAAGGAGAGAAGCAATGATAAGTCCAGGATGGATTGCGGGCGGCAGGCCGGGGATCGGGGAATTGCTGATAATCCTGGCGATCGTGCTGCTGCTGTTCGGCGCCAGGCGCCTGCCGGAACTGGCCAGGTCTCTCGGCCGCAGTATCGCTGAATTCAAGAAAGGGCGCGCGGAGGGCGCTTCGTCGGAACACGGTGACGCGCCCGGGAAGGATGCGGGCGGCACGGGAAGCGGCGGAGGATCGAAGGACGGCGAAGATTGACCTGGCAATCGTTGATCGGCTAGTATGTCGGCGGTGAACGACGGTTGCGAGACGAATGGGAAGGGCGAAATGAACAGAGTGACGGCAGCGGCAGGCGTGTTGATCATGGGGGCGGTTTTGACCCTGGGTGCGGGAGGATGCTTGAGCTATGCTCCTGTTGAGTATGGGAACACTTCCCCGGCGGGGCTTTCCGGGGATGAGGCCCTGCGCTCCGAGATCGTTGCACGCCTCGAAAACGACAGCATGGCGGACCGCGCACGCGTCAGCGTGGAAGTCCGCGGGGGGGTGGTCACCCTGCGAGGGACGGTTTCCGACGATATCATTCGGACCCGGGTACTGGGCATCGTCATGGGCACACCCGGCGTGCAGGAGGTGGATGACAGGCTGACCACGTTGCGCTAGGCGGATGAAGCCGGGTGGGTGATGACGGCGTTCGGTCCAGGGTGCAGGGGGAAACGGTAGATTGCCGGGGGAGGAAGGGTTCTGAAAGTGCCGGAAGAGCGCGCTCACGATATTTACAAGAAAGACACGCCGCCGCGCCTCGTGCGGAGGAAGCGTCGTCGTCGGACTGCGCCGGACAAGTCGGCTGCTGCTTCCGGTACGGAGCGTACGCTCGGCCGGCAGGTCTCGCACCGGGTTCATCACAGCCGTCACCACTCCCCGCGTGAGAGCTCGGGCGTGGGGGCCGGGCACCTGCTCTGGATCGGTTTGGTTCTGGTGGGAATGGCCTATGCGTCCGTACTTGGGATAACAATGTTGAACAGGAAAGAGGCTGCCGCGGCGGATGTCACGGCCGGCGGGGGGCGGCAGGCTGAATTGCGGCAGAAGCAGGTTTCCCCGCCTCCGGATGAAGAACCGCCCCGCGAGCAGGAGCTGGTGGAGGATGCCGTCCGCAAATGGAAGGAGGCCTCCAAGGTTGTTGAAGTAGCCACGGGACTGTTGGAGGAGGGTCGGCTCGAGGATGCGGCGGACCGCTTGGAAGCGGCGATGCGGGCGGACGGCGCCAATTTGGACATCAAGGAGTTGCTGGCGCGCGTTTACATGGGCCAGAAACGTTATCGCAAGGCCGAGGAAATGGTTTTCGAGGTCTTGCAAGCCGATCCGGACAATATGGAGGCCCGCGAGAGGCTGGCCGAAGCGCTTCTGGCGCGGCGGAAGAGTGCGGCGGCGCTTGCGGCGGCGAAGTGGATCCTGGAGAGTGATCCGTATTCGCTCCGCGGCCATGATATCGCGGCGGCGGCATTCATGATGATGGACAAGCCCGGCTGGGCCATACCGCATCTGCGGAAGCTGGTCAATCTGGACCGTGACAACGCCGCAGCCCGGAACCGGCTGGCGGAGGCGTACAGCCGGCTCGGCGAATACGACCGCGCCGAGAAGATATTTTCGGAGCTTTTGCGGATGGAGCAGGGTGATCCCCTGACGTACTTCAACCTGGCGGCCTGTCACGCCCGCGAGGGCGACGCGGCTGGGACGGCGGACGTCCTCGGGCGGGCGGCGCGCAAGTTCGGAACGCGGTTCGTGCGTTCGTGGATTCGTTCGGAGGAATTCGACCGCGTGCGTGAGAGCAGTGAGTTCAAGGAACTGGTCGGTCTGGTGCAGGGAGGCGCGGGCGAAAGCCAGCAGAGCGAGTCGCAGGACAAGTCATCAGCGGCCGACGGGGGCTGACACCGCACTTTGGGCGGCGGGGGAGACGGTTGTCTGCCAGGATCGCACGATTTCGTTGAGCAGTTTTTTTCTTTCCCGCTGACGGCGGGCGAAATCGAACTGGTAGACGAGTCCCTGCCGGGCGGCGAGGCGTTTCGGAATGCGGATGATCAGGTAGGGCTGTACCTGGACCAGTTTGTAATAGAAAGGTTCGCCGCTGAAGGGATCGTGCGGCAGGGCGGGATCGTGCATTTCGTCGAGGTTGACCGGCCAGCGTCCGTGAGCGGCGCGGTAGGCGGCGGCGCCGGTGAGGACGCGGGCGGCGCGGAATTGGCCTTCCGCCAGGGTGAAACGGCGGTAAAGAGGGGTTATCTCCGGGACGAGGAGCGGTATCAGCGGGTTGGCGTCCGGGGGAAGGGTTTTTGTCCGGAGGGCCTTGTTTTCGGCATCGAGTCGGCGCAGGGTGCTGATTCCTTGGGCAAACGGCCGGTCACAGGCCGCGGCCATGCGGATCATGCGGTCTTCGTAGTCCATGACCCATTTCTGCAGGCGTTCGGCCTTGCGGTTCGGGGGAAGACTCATCAGCCGGTCAACCCCCGGGCGCGAGGGGTTACGCCCGTAGAGCATGGCGAGTTTTTTCTCCGCAGCGGCGGGGTCGAGCATCAGCCAGCGGGAGATGCGGTAGCCTTCGTCACGGAGATAGTCACCGAGATGGAAGAGGCGGTCGGGTGTGCGGCGGAAGTAGGTCTCGAGGATATGGGTGGCGGGGACGGGCGGGGCATCGGCGAAGAAGTCCGCCAGCTGGACGACGATCTGCTGAAGAAGATCCGCGGCGGCGGCGCCGGAGGCGAGGGTGCGGTCGCCGTCGAGGTTGGCGACCATGGCAAACAGGTCGCGGTAGATGGCGGCGGCCCCCTGCATGTCCTGGGCATAGGCATGGGCCTTGGCGGTGGCGAGGGCGCGGTCGGTGAGTTGGCGCAGCATGGGGATATGGCGCAGATCGAGGCGGGGCCCCGTTGCCGGGCCGCGACGGGAGCCGAAGTCGCAATACGTGCGGGATGTTGCGTCGTGCAGTGCTCGGATCATTTCTTTTTCAGTAAGCAGCCAGCGACCGGCTTCGGGCCAGAAGGAGAACACCCGCGGCGGCAACCCGGGCAGATCCTGGCGGATGAAGAGGGTCATGTCGAACTGTTCGATGGTACGCGGCCGGTTCATCAGGGCGGCGGCTTTCCAGTAGTCGAGTGCGGCGTTGTCCTTTCGGCGCGGGGCCGCGCCTGATGCGGGAAACGCGGCACAGAGGCAGAGGACGGCCGCGGCCAGGCGGACCGTCCACCCTTTCGTATTGATGGGGGCGGACTTGTTCATTGTGTTGTCGAATCAGTGAGCTGAGTCTAGCGCCTGGCAGGGGCAAAGGGAAGCCCTTCGTTACGGGTCAACCCGGGGCCGCAAGGGCGTAGCGGGCGGCGGCTGCGGCGAAGAGCGGGGCGGTTTCCGCGCGGAGGGTGAGGTCGCCCAGGCTGACCGGCAACCAACCCGCGGCGACGGCTTCGCTCTCTTCTGCGGGGGTGAAGCCGCCTTCGGGGCCGCTCATGAAGGCGACGGCGTCGGTTTTGCGGCGCCTGGCGTTCTCGAGCGCTTCGCGCAGCGGGCGGGCGTTTGAGGTTGTGGATCCGATCAGGCACAGTCCGAGTTCCTTCCTGAGGAGGAGGGCCCGGCCGAGTGGAAGGGGAAGATCGATTTGCGGCAGCCAGAGGTTTCCGCACTGTGCGGCGGCCTGCACGGCGATTTTGAGCCAGCGGTCGCGACGGGTCTTCGGGGGGGTGTTTTTCGTGCGGATCAGGCCGCGTTCGGCGATCAGGGGAACGAGGCGGGTCACACCGAGTTCCACGGCCTTCTGGATGAGCCAGTCCATGCGCTGGGCCCTGATGAGGGACGGCAGCAGGGTTATACGCAGTGCCGGCGGCGGGCTTTCGTGAATGTCTTGAATGCGAAGGCTGAGGGCACCGCGGGATTCGAGGACGACGGTGCACCCGGCCCACCGTCCGCGGCCGTTGAAGGCGATCACGGAGTCGCCGGCCCTCAGGCGCAGGACGTCGCGGAGATGATGGGTTCTGTCGGGTGAAGGGCGGAGGGCATCCGCAGTCCATTCTTCCGGCGGGATGTAGCAGCGGGGGCGCATGGACCTACTTGCCGAGAGAACGTTTTCGTTCGTAGAACTTGTGTGCGCGCCGCTGGAGTTCGGTGGTCAGCGGAAATTGAGATTGGTTGAAGGTCTCGCCGACCTGCTGGAGGAGTTTTTTCTGATGGGCCGAAAGGTGGCGGGGCACTTCCACGATGACGCGCACGTGCTGGTCGCCGGGACGCCCGCCATGGGGCGGCGTGATGCCCTTGCCGCGCAGGCGGAAGATGCGCCCGCTTTCGGTGCCGGGCGGGATCTTGATTTCGGCGTATCCGTGAATGGTGGGTACGTTGACCGTGCCCCCGAGGGCGGCGATATGGAACGGGATCGGGACTTCGCAGTAGATATCGGTATCATGGCGCTGGAAGAGGTCGTGCGGCCGCACGTGCAGGACGATATACAGGTCGCCGGGACGCCCGCCGTGAATGCCGCCTTCGCCCTTGCCGGAGACCCTCAGCCGTGATCCGGTTTCGACGCCCGCAGGGATCCGGACCTTGATCTTGCGGCGGGTCTTGACGCGGCCCCGGCCGTGACAGGTGCGGCAGGGATTACGCAGGATCTGGCCCGAACCGCCGCAGGCCGGGCACGTCTGGCGGACATGGAAAAAACCGCTGGAAGTCACCACGACGCCTTGCCCGCCGCACTGCGGGCAGGTTTGCCGTTGGCTGCCCGGTTCGGCGCCGCTGCCGTGACAACGCGGGCACTCTTCCATCACCGGAAATGATATCTCGCGTTCCGACCCGAGCGCGGCTTCTTCGAAATCGATTTCCAGGTCGAGGCGCAGATCGGAGCCTCGGTTGTCGGGATGGCGGCGTCCTCCCCCGGAAACTCCGCCGAAGAAGTCATCGAAGATGCTGTGGCTGCCGCCGAAGGTTTCCATGAAAGTGCGCAGGGCCTCTTCGAGGTCGATCCCCATGCCGGCACCGGCGGCGCTTCCCATGCCCGGCCCGAAAGCCTGATGGCCGAAGCGGTCGTATTGCTGGCGTTTCTGGGGATCGCTGAGGATTTCGTAGGCCTCGGAGATCTCCTTGAACTTTTCTTCGGCTTCCTTGTCGCCGGGGTTCTTGTCCGGGTGGTATTTCACCGCCAGCCGCCGGTAGGCCTTTTTTATGTCCTCGGCGGAGGCGTCACGGCTCACCCCGAGAATTTCGTAGAAGTCTCTCTTGCTGGTCGCCATGTGTTATTCCTCGCGAGGCGCCGCTGCGTCCGGATTGGGAGGGGCCTCCTCGGCGGGCTCGCCGTCGGATCCGCACCCGGCGGAGGATGTATCTTCAACGCCAGCGGGGTTTCCGCTGGAGACGACAACCTGGGCGGCGCGCAGGACCTTGTCGCCGAGCATGTATCCCCGACGGGTCTGCGCGATGACCATATCGGCGGGGTATTCCTCGGAGGGGACATGAGTAACGGCCTCGTGGAGGCGCGGATCGAAGGGCACGTTTTTGGCGTCGAGCGGTTTCAGTCCGAATTTCTCGAGGACGTTGAGGAGTTGCTGGTGAACCAGGCGGAGTCCGTCGAGGACGGCGGGGTCGGTGTCGAGTTTTTCGGCGGTATGGAGCCCGAGTTCGAAATGGTCTATCACCGGCAGGAGTTCCCGCATGAGATCCTCATTGGCGTTGCGGTACCATTCATTGCGTTCACGCATGGTCCGCTTGCGGAAGTTGTCGAAATCCGCCTGCAGGCGCAGGAGGCGGTCCTTGAGTTCCTCGGCGGGGGCGGCGGGAGCCGTTTTTTCGTCCCCGGCTGAGGACGCTTCCTTTTGCTGCTGCGACTCCGTTTTCTGACCGTGACGTGGTTCCTTATGGCCTTTTTTCTTCATCTTGCCGAGCGGACTCCTTCAATGTTCCCGGGCCGACCGTCGGCCGGCCGTGACATTCTGACAGGCTGCCGGCCGGGTGTGCTCAATGGAAATCCGGCATGCCAGGCACCCGGTACGGTAATACGTTGGGGGGATCGTTTCAATAATCAACCTCGGGAGCGTGTATGGAGATACACCCTCAGATTTTTTTCATCAGGCGCAAGCAGTGCAGGCCGCTTTCGTCCGGGCCGTACTGAACGTCGTCCACGAAGCGCCTGATGACGTATACCGCCAAGCCGGCCTTGTCGGCGGGATGACGGGCGAATTCCTCGGGAGGAACCTCCTGTTCGCCGGATATGTCCAGCGGATCGCCGGGATGGCGCAGCTCGACTTCCACGCGGTTACGAAAGAGGGAGAGCAGGATATCGAGTGAGAGCTGCGATCCACCATCCGCCGGGCGGGCACGTGAGAGATGTTCGATGATCTGGGAACAGGCTTCGTCCACGGCCATCTCCAGTTGGGCGGCCTTGAATTCCGAGATGCCCGCCTGGACACACATGTCCCTGACCGACTGGCGGACGATGCGCAGGTAACTGTAACGAGGCGGTATCTGGATCTGGACATATTCAGTGACGTCCGGCGATGTTCGTTGGTGCTGCATCCCGGCCTCCTTTGATTGTCTTCAGGCGGCTTCGAAGCTTTTC
Source organism: Kiritimatiellia bacterium (assembly GCA_029934055.1). GTDB lineage: Bacteria > Verrucomicrobiota > Kiritimatiellia > B70-G9 > B70-G9 > JAOZMZ01. The sequence continues at coordinate 3,854 of JAOZMZ010000014.1, read as the reverse complement.
ACGGCCGTTTCGACGTCGTCATAGATCTGGAGGATCTTGTGAAATCCCAACAGTTCGACGATGTTGTAGATTTTGGCCGAGAGTTTCGCCAGGCGGAGGTCACCGTTGTCTTCACGCGCGCGCCGGGCGAAACCGATCAGCGCGCCGAGGGCGGCGCTGCTGATGTAGTCCAGCCCCGAACAGTCGAGGATGACCCGGTTGCGCTGGTCTTCACGCAGGTTGTTGAGGGCTCCCTCGAGGCGGGGAAAAGAATAGGCGTCCAGCGATCCGTCGAGATGGAGGATGTCCAGGTCTCCCCGTTCTTCTCTCTGTATGACGCATTCCCTCATCGGTCGCTCCAGTGAATCTTAATCCTGCACCAATTCACATATTACTTCAAGACCCGCATTGTAAGCAACGTCATATCGTCATATTGGCGCGATTCGCCGACGAAACGGGCCAGGCGGCGGCGGACGTTGTCAATTACGGCGGGGGCGCCTTCCGGAGCGGCGGAGCGGATGGCGTCGGTAAGTCGGTCGAGGCCCCACTCTTCGCCGCCGGGATTCATGGCCTCCGTGATTCCGTCCGTGTATGCCACCAGGACGTCGCCGGGATGCAGTTCGTATTCCTTTTCCTCCAGGAGGCGGTCGAAGTTGTCGGCCGGCCCGATTCCCAGCGCAATGCCGCCGGAATCGAGGATCGTGAAGCGGTCATCCGCCGGAGAGTACAGTAGGGGGCGTTCGTGTCCGGCTCGCGCGATCAGGAGGCGGTGCGAGCGGATATCGTAGACCATGTAGAGCATGCTGACGAACATGTCCTCGGCTATGTCCTCGTACATGAAGCGGTTGACCGCCCGCAGGACTTCGGTCGGGTGCTGGCAGCCGCGCGCCTGCGAGCGCAGCACGCTGCGGCAGACACTCATCATAATTGCCCCACTGATACCCTTGCCCGAAACGTCGGCGATGACCAGCCCGACGTGGTCGTCGTCCACCGGGACGAAGTCGTAGTAGTCCCCGCCGACTTCAAGGGCCGGATCGTTGAAGGCCGCCAGCTGGATGCCCTCGAGAGTCGGGATGTATTTCGGCAGGAGGGCCCCCTGGATATGACGGGCGAGGTCGAGGTCGTGATCTATGCGGCGTTTTTCCTCGAGGGCTTCCCGCAACTGGGCGAAGTGGATCGAGACCGAAGCCTGGTCGGCGAGGGCCTCGAGAAGATTGAGGTCGGTTTGAATGAAGGGGCGTCCATCCACACGGTTGACTACGGCCAGCACGCCGAGGATGCGGTCATGGAAGCGCATCGGTACCATGAGGACCGAGTGGATCCGTAGGTATTCATCCTTGTAGCGGGGAACGCGCGGGTCGCGTTCGGCGTCTTCGATGAGGATCGGCCGTCCGAGATCGGCGACCGTGCCCACCAGGCCTTGGCCGACATGGATACGCTCGGCGCGGGCGAGCTGTTCGACGTAGTGTGCCTTGCTGGCAGCCTGGGCGGTCGTATCGGGGGCCTCCGGGGACATCGGCGGGAAGAGACCCGAGAGGGCCCGCGCGCGCAGGACGCCGTCGTGGTCGAGTACATAGACCGCGCCGGCACCGGCGCGGGTGGTACGCATGGCATAGAAGAGTACACGGCGCAGCATGAGATCCATATCCACCGTGTCGGCGTCGGCGAAGACTTCGGCGATATCGTGGATGAAGCCGAACATGACCTCTTTTTCCTGCGAAAGTTCGTCGTAGAGAACGCGCAGGTGGCGTATGCGCACAATCAGGATCAGCAGGGCCACGGCCATCAACAGTTCAATGACCGTGGAGATTATGGCATGCAGTGTAAACATTGTTCGCCTCGCGGCTATGGCTCGCCTGCAGTGCCCTCCCCGGAATGTTTCTTTATTTCCTGCCGCAGGTATGTGAGTACATCCTGGAAACGCGGCGCGTTTTCCGGGGTGACCTTGGTCAACTCTTCATGGGCCTCGATCATCGTTTCGGTGGTGCGGCGCCGGTCCTTTTCGGGCGGCAGACTCTGCATCGGCGGTACCGCCCCGAGGAAACGGGCGATGTCCGCCGGGGTTTCCCCGGCCATGTGGGTGGTGATGATCGAATCCAGGCCGAGGGTCGAAAGCAGGCCGCGCGTGCGCGGCGTGAGGTTCACCATCACCATCTCCCCGCCGTTGTGCTGATGCAGGCGCACCGCCAGCCCGGCGAGCACCCCCATGAAGGTGCTGTCCATTCCCTGGCAGGCACGCATGTCGAGAACGAAGCGGCGGATGCCTTCCTTTATGGCCAGGGCGCCGAATTCCTTCAGCGGCGGGGCGTTCTTGAAGGAACCGCGGCCGTGTACCTGGACAAAGGCCGTGTGGTCCGCCAGGGCCACCATCAGTCGGTCACCGCTGTTTTCCTGCACGTGGTCGGCCATGGATTCAGGACTCCGGGACCGGGAATGCGGGCCTGGAACCCCAGGCGTGGAAGAAATCGTTCCGGTGGTGTGAGGCCGGCGGCCCGGACGGCGCTACTGTTCGCGGGCGCGCTTTCCGGGTGGAGCCGTTGACCGGGCGATGACTCCCTCCCATGTTTTTCATACTTCAAATTCCCGTGATTGCAGCCCATCCCTTCCGGTGCAAGCCGGCGAAAGGCTGGTCACATCCGCGAGGCGACCGCCGCCGTAGACATGGTGCGCCGCGCCTCAGCGGGTTTGTGATCAAGGCACGCTAGCATTGCCGTTGCAGGCTGTCAATCTTGGCGTGGCGAACTTCGGCCGGGGGCGATGACGACCGTCAGTTCTCCGCGTATTTTCCCGGCGGAGAAATGCGCACGCAGCTCGGCCGCAGTGCCCGAGATGCATTCCTCGTAGCGCTTGGTGAGTTCGCGGGCGATGAAGACCCGGCGGGAGCCCATGGTTTCCTCGATATCGGCCAGCAGGGCCGGCAGGCGGTGCGGCGATTCGTAGACGATCATCGGCAGCGACGCGCGGTCGAGCTCGGCCAGGCGGCGCCGGCGCGGCCCGCTGCGGCGCGGCAGGAAGCCGGCGAAGATGTAACCGCCCCCGCCCATCCCGCTCAAGGCCAGGGCCGCGGCCGCGGCCGTGGGGCCGGGGATGACGTGTACCGGCAGGCCGGCGGCACGGCAGGCCGCCGCCGTGCGCGAGCCGGGATCCGAGACGCCCGGCATGCCGGCATCCGTCACCAGGGCCACCGCCTCACCGGAACGGATCCGCCGGACGGCAGTCTGTGCGCGGCGTTCTTCGTTGAAGCGGTGAGAGCTCAGCAGTCGCGTGTGAATAGCGTAGTGCGCCAGCAGTCGTCGCGTGCGCCGCGTGTCCTCGGCCATGATCAGGTCCGCTTCCCGCAGGGTTTCGAGCGCACGCAGGGTCCCAGGTTCCCCAGGGGGGTACCGACGATATAGAGTCCCGCTTCCATTGCGGGAGAGGATGATAGACTTACCGGGACCGCAGGCAAACACCGAATTCACATCCGGAGTCGGCGCCGGACCTGAAGCGCGCTTCCGAATAGGCAGACTCAAGGTACAAGCCGAACACCCGAAGCCGGGTGTGCGTACCGGCGGGAAGAGTGCCGGATTTTTTCCTGTCACGGGTCGGGCGGTTACGCTAGAATGACTAGTGCGCTGGAGGAGGTGACCGGATGGGCGCAAGAAAGTTCCCGGCGAAAGAGGCGATATCCTTCAGCTGGAACGCGGCGATCGGCAACCTTGGGTTTTTCGTCCTGCTGTACATAGTCGCGGGGACAATCACGTTCGGCACGCGGTGGGTGGCGTCCGTGCTGGGAGGTGCTCTGGACGTCTTGCGCCGGCTGCCGGGTGCGCATCCCGCGCCTAGATATCCCCGTCTGATTCTTGGGGTGCAACTACGCTAGGACGTTTCTCTAG
>JAOZMZ010000069.1 GCA_029934055.1 Kiritimatiellia bacterium | reverse complement strand
AACGACCGGCGGGAAGGCTCATGGTCGCCTGCTGGGGGGGGGTGTTGAATACGGACGAGCTGGGGGTGGGGTCCGTAGAGGAGAATCGGCAGGGTGAGGAAGATGAGGAGACCGAGGGGGATGATGAGCAGGAGGGCCGGTTTCTTGCGGCGGAGGCTGAAAATAGGGATGGAGAGCGCGATTGCGGCGATGAACCAGATGAGCCCGGCGAATTTGACGAGGGCGGCGGCGGCGAAGAAAAAGGTCGCCGTGATGAGAAAGAAGGGATTGTCGCGGTGATGGTATTTCCAGAGTAGCCACGTTCCGAGAACCGCCAGCGCCGTGAATCCGGCATCGGCGGTGGCCAGGTGGGTATGGGCGAGGATGGTTGGGGAAAGGGCCATGCCGCAGGCGGCGATCCAGGCCGCGACGGGTCCGGCGGCCTCGAACGACCAGCGGACGGCGGCGATGATGAGGAGGATTCCAAAGACGAGCGATCCTGTTCGGGCGGCGCGGATGAGGTCGGGCCAGATGTCGCGATTGGCGAAGGCGAGATCGACTGCATAGCCGAAGGCGTCGGCGTTGTGCCAGGCGGGGGATTGCGGGAGGGCAAGTTGGTTCCCGAAGGCGAGTCGCGCGAAGTAGGCCGAGAGAATGTTCTGCAGTGGGGGGTGGGAATAGCATAATCGGCTGTCTCCGGTGGAAATAAGGGTGAGTCCCCGGGTGAGGTGGAAGCCTTCATCGTAAGTGGCCGACCAGTAGTGCGCGGAGAGACCTCCGATGAGGAGGAAGGCGGCGAGGGCGAAAGTCAGGGGAGCGGCGGCTCCGCGGCTGGCTAAAATGAGCGAAAGGAGTGGAGATCTGCGTAGGGTTGCGCGGGTGAGGAAGAGGAGCAGGCATATCCCTGCCGTGCCGGCGGTGAGGGCGGCTGCCCATCCTTGGGGTCGGTAGGAGAGTCTTACCTGGCGGGTATGCGGAGGGACGGTGATCCTGATAAAACCGTCACGGCCGGTTGTTACGTCGAGTTTGTTGCCGTATTCATCGTGGGCACGCCACCCCGGATCCCAGGTCTCGGAGATGGAGAGGGTTGTGGCCGGGCCGGGAGTGAGATCGACACGTATCCAGCCGGGACGTCGGCGCCAGATGTCACGGATGGGGTTGGTGCCGCGAGGTGATGGGGAGTGCGACGTTGCCCGGATTTCCGGGGTTGGTTGGAGGTGCAGGAGTACCGTATCGCCGCCGCTGTGCCACGGGTCGAGGATGGTGCCTTGAAGGCCGAGATGCAAGAGGGCCCGGGCGCGGGGAGCGGTGGTGAGCAGCCATTCCACGGAGGCGCGGCGGATGAAGTCTGCGAGGGAGGAGATGGGGGGGACGGATCCGTCCGGTGGAACGGCCGTGTGGAGTCGGAAGGCGCGCATGCGGGCGGATTCGACGGGAGAAAACCCGTCCGCGGAACGGAGGCCCCAGAGAATGGGGGCGTTGTAGAGCATTGTTTCGCGGTCGAACTGGGCCTGGCGCTCGGTTGGGCGCCTGGCTTGCTCGTCGGTAGGGGACGGGAAGGAGAGCAGGGCGGGGTCACGCAGCCAGCGTCCTTGGGGATGGGTGGTGCGGACGATTCGTGCGGCCGCGGGAAGGCGAAGGGGCTGCACGTTGGTGGTCGTGGGTATTTCGCGATACCAGTTCCAGATAAGTCCGGCGAGGGTGAGTGCCAGCAGGAGCGGGAGCAGGAGGGAGGATCTTGTTTTACGCAGGAGGAGGATGATGGCGCTGCCGAGGATCAGCAACGATGTGAGCGAGCGCACGGCGATCCAGTCCACATGGTCCGGGATGAGGAGGGCGGCGAGGCGGGCGGCGGGTATGACGGCGGCGGTGAGCACCAGCAGGGTGATGAGCAGGGGGCGGCGGTATCGTGAGGGGAAATCGAGGAGGGATTGTGCACCGTAAGCGGCGAGAGAGGAGAGGGCGAAGGTGGTCCATAGGAGATACTTCTGTGGATAGCGGAAGAGGCGTATTACGGGGAGTTGTTGCCAGAGGTTGAAGCCCGGCAGGAAGGCGCCGAGGGCGAGCAGCAGGCTGAGGCCGGCGAGAATCGCCGCCCAAAGTGCGCCTTGCGCCTTGCGGCGCTGCAGGAGAGCCGGGACTGAGAAGGCGAGAGGTATCACGCCGACGTGGAATGAGGTAAGCCATGGGATGGTACGCACCGAGTGGGGTGTGGTCAGGCAGGCGCCGAACCAATGATCGCGCGTTCCGAACAGGAACGGCAGCAGCAATTCCAGGACGCGGATGGGATGCAGGGAGAGTTCGACGGCCTCGGCCGGCGACCAGGACTGCCGGTATGAGAGCTGCCCGGCGAAGAAGGAGGGGAGCCACTGAGGAGCGGTGATGAGCAGGGCGGTGATACTGGCGCTGAGGAGGACGATGAGGCGCCGCCGCGGCCATGGTGAAAGCAGGACCAGGCCGAGGGCGGCGGGCCACCAGATGAGGGCGGACTGCAGGTCGCCGCAGAGAATGAGCATGGTCCATGAGAGAGATGTGAGCAGGACGGCTCTCACCGAGGGGCGCGAGTCTCCGTCCGCGAAGAGGGCGGCGAAGGCGAGGGGTATCCAGGGCAGGGCCATGAAGTTGTGGGTGTCCCACATGGCGCGGGCGTATCCGGAGGCGCCGTAGGCCAGGCTGCCGAGCCAGGCGGGCAAGCTGGAGATTCTGAAGACGCGGCGCAGAAATACGTACATGCCGAGGAAGCTCAGCCAGACGTGGACAAAGAGAAAAAGGTGGTAGCCGGCGGAGAGCGGGAGCAGCCAGCAGAGAACGCGGAGGGGATAGAGCAAGCCGGCGTTGATATTTGCCAGCAGCGGGGTGCCGCAGCATATCTGATCGGTCCAGAAGGGAATGTGACCGGAGAGCAACTGCGACCGGGCGGCGATGGTAAGGGGGTAGTTGTAGACGATGGTGTCCCAGCGGAAGAGGCGGTGTCCTGGGATCAGGAGTTCACCTGCAAAAAGGAGAGCCAGAAGAAAGGATAGGGTTGCCGGGCTGTTGAGGGTGCTGGACGGAATGACGGCCACCCGATGCGTGGGGCTCGACTGCCGCGCTGAGTTTTTCATGCCTGCAGGCTACCGATTGCAAGGGGATAATGGAAGTCATTGATGCTGGGGCCGGTGGGATTGATCGGGTGGAGGGGAAGAGGAGAGGAATTCGATGCCGTTGTACGTCAGGTAGATGCGGTGGGGATACGTGACGGAGAGGTAGCCGGCGGCTCTTTGGTTGCGGATGTCTTCGGGAAGGGCACACGAGACGTCGTCACGTTCGGTTGCGAGGCGGGCGAGTGCATCGAGTCCCAAACCGCGGTTGACGGATTGGGGATTGAGGCCCCTGATAACGAAAAGGGTCGGTTGCGGCGAGGAATGGGCCAGATCGTGCATAACGGCGGCGAGGCGTTTGCCGTAAGAGAATCGGGCCGAGTTGTAGGCGAGCAGGAGATACCAGGTTGCGAGGCATATTACCATGTAAGCGACCAGGAGTGTGCCGACAAGGCGGCGCGTCATCTGCGGCAGCTGCGGGAGGAGGTCGGCGGCGGTGCATCCGAGGACGGCCGCGAGGGGCAGGGATACGGGGAAGAGGTAGCGGGGATAGACGGGAGTGAACAGGGCTGCCGGGAAGCAGGCCGCCAGTGACCAGAGGATGAAAAAGGCGGCGGTGCGTCTGCGGCGGATGAAGGCGGGTAGGAGGAGAAGAGGGGGCAGGAAGAGATAGGTTGCGGAGATGTGCCTGCAGAGGGTGTGGAGCCGGGTGGGCCAGATATCGGCTGCGGCGCCGCCGAGCGGCCAGATGAGGGCATTGAGCATGCGCAGGGGGTTGAGGAGGAGGGCCGTGGCGGGAGGGGCGGGGTGGTAGGCGGGTTGATAGAGCCCTGTTGCGGGCTGCAGGAGGTCTACGGCGACGGCGGCGAGTGCGGTCGCCAGGGGGATGAGCCACGGCAGCAGGTGGCGCAGCGGGATCCTGCGCAGACGACGCCGGAGGGCCCAGGGCATGAGTATCACCGGCAGGAGTCCGACTGCCAGGGACTCCTTGCCGAGGACAGCCAGAGTGAGCAGAAGGGCTGCTTTCCAGGATGTTCTCGAGGGGGCGGATGGATGCATGACTACGCCGATCCACGATTCCAGGGCTGCCAGGAGAAGAACCGCGCCCAGCAGGACACCCCAGAGTGAGAGCCAGAAATGGGTCATCATGATCATGGGACTCATTGCCAGGAAGACTGCGGAGGCCATGACGCCGGCTGAGGGCCTATTGTTGCAGAGTCGGGTGACGAAGCGTTCCAGCCGGTAGACGAGGAGGCCCCAGAAAATGGTCATGAAGATGTTGACGGGGCGTGGATTGAGTCCGCCCAGGTGCCGGGCGATGGAGCCCAACCATGCCTGGAGAGGGCGCCAGAAGAAAAGCGGCCCGCGCTGAAAGAATGGGATGATGTTCAGTGGACTCAATTTCCCGTAATGGTAGAGGTAGAGGTAGTCGTCCTCATGGAACCAGTGCGATGAGAAGCGCAGAGGGATCACGATCGCGGCGGCGAGGATGAGCCAGAAGAAGGGATGCGGTTTGGGCGGGTCGTTGGCGGGGGAGGCGGCTGCTGGTTCTGGTGGTGGTGCGTTCACCCGTTGGTGACGGCGATGAGCTGATTGAGTTTCTGCAAGGCCTTGCCTGAATCCACCGATTCAGCCGCGAGTTTGAGGCCGGATTCGAAATCCGGTGCGACGCCGGCGGCGACTATGGCGGCGGCGGAATTCAGAAGGACGATGTCACGGTGGGGGCCCTTGCGGCCTGAAAGGATTTCATTGATTATCCGGGCGTTTTCGTCGGGGGTACCGCCGGTGAGGTCACCCGGTTCGGCAGTTGGGATGCCGACGCCTGCGGGCTCGAATTCGAAGGTGTTGATACGGCCTTTGACGACTTCACAGACCAGCGTTCCGGTAGTGGTGGTGATTTCGTCCAGACCGTCATGTCCGTGGACGACGAACAGGTGCACCGCGCCGAGTGCGGCGGCGGCCTCGGCGAGGACGGGCGCGAGTTCCGGGCTGTAGACGCCGAGGACCCCGTAGCGGGCGCCGGCCGGATTGCAGAGGGGTCCGAGAATATTGAAAATCGAGCGCATACCGAGTTCGCGGCGCGGGCCGATAGCGTGTTTCATGGCCGGATGCAGGGTGGGGGCGAAGAGGAAGGCGATACCGATCTGCTGGAGGGAACGGATCATTGTTTCCGGGGGAACGGTGATTTTGACGCCGAGGGCGGCCAGCACGTCGGCGCTGCCGCACTTGCTGGAGACGCTGCGGTTGCCGTGTTTGGCGACGGTGACGCCGGCGCCGGCGGTTACGAAGGCGGCGGCGGTGGAGATGTTGAAGGTATGGGCGCCATCGCCGCCGGTTCCGCAGGTATCAACCACAACGTCCTTGTCGATTGGTATGGCGGTGAACTTACTGCGCATGGCCTCGGCGGCGCCGGCGATGACGTCGGGGGTTTCGCCGCGGATGCGTAGGGCGGCGAGGAAAGCTCCGATCTGGGCGGGGGTCGCATCGCCGTTCATTATTTCCAGGACGGCGTTAAAGGCGTCCGTGCGGGAGATCGGCTTTCCTTCGACGAGGCGGTTGATGGTTTCCTTGATCATGGCTGCACTTTGTTCCGGGCCAATTTCGGAGAAAATCGAGGATATGTCAAGCTGGGGGACGAGAGGGATCGGGAGGTGGGGCGTTGTTTTCGAGGCCGAAGCGCGCGTATTCCTCGACGGCGTAGCGGTCGGTCATGCCGGAGACGTAGTCGCAGACCGTGCGCCAGAGGCCGTCGTGCTCGATGCGGGAACGTGCCTTACGTCCCAGGTGATCGGGGTTTTCGATGTAGTGAAAAAAGAGCCGGCGCATCATGCGGAGGGCCTGCTGGTTGGCCTCGCTGACGTCGCTGTGCCAATAGACGTTTTCGTAGAGGAACGCGCGGAAGGGGACGAGCATTTCATTCATATGGGGGCTGAAGGCGGCGATCCGCTCCGGGCAGGACTGGACGTCGGCGGGCGACCGGGGCTGGTGGCGGGTGATGACTTCCACGGCGTTTTTTATGACGTCTTCGACCTGGATATCCAGGATCGCGCGGACGGTAGATGCCAAGCGGATGCGGGCGTCGCTGATATCGCCGTAGCGTTCGGCGGCACGGCGGCGGGCGAGGCGCCAGAGTTCCAGTTCCTGGAGTTGCCTATCGTTGATCAGGCCGGCTTCGAGTCCGTCGTCGACGTCATGGGCGTGGTAGGTCATATCATCGGCGACGTCGGCGATCTGGGCTTCCAGGAACTGGAATGGTCCCAGGGGATATTCATCGAGCTGGGCGCCGGGAACCTCGGCCTGATGCTTGCGGAGACCGGCGCGGACTTCCCAGGTGAGATTCAGGCCGTCGAAACCGGGGTAGGAACTTTCCAGCAATTCCACCCAGCGCAGGCTTTGGACGTTGTGATCGAATCCGCCTTCGTTCTGCATGATTTCGTTGAGGGCTCTTTCGCCGCTGTGGCCGAAAGGGCTGTGGCCGATATCGTGGGCGAGGGCGATGGCTTCGGTGAGGTCTTCGTTGGCCTTGAGGGCGCGGGCGATGGTACGGCCGACGGCGGCCATTTCGATGGTGTGCGTGAGGCGGGTGCGGTAATGGTCGGCGGTGCCGTTGATGAACACCTGGGTCTTGTATTCCAGGCGGCGGAAGGCGCGGCTGTGGAGGATGCGGTCACGATCGCGCTGAAATTCGGAGCGGTAGGGATGCGGTTCCTCGGGATGGCGGCGGCCGCGCGAGGCGGCGCTGCGCACGGCGTAAGGTGCCAGGGACGATTCTTCGGCGGCTTCGCGGTCTTTTCTGGTATGGAGTATGGACATCGTATAGCATGCTCCGGATCGTGATGATAACCTGAGGAGTGATTGCGGGCAACGCCGCAGAGGGGGGGTGGGATTCCATGGGGGTTGCAGGAGAAGGCAGTGGAGGAGAAAACGGTCAGTCGCAAGGTGATCTACCAGGGTCGCATCCTTGACCTGGAAGTACTGGAGGTTGAGCTGGAGGACGGGCGGCGGGCGCTGCGGGAGGTGGTGCGCCATTGCCGGGCGGTGGCGGTGGTGGCCACGCTGCCTGACGGCGAGCTGGTTTTTGTGCGGCAGTACCGCAAGCCCGTGGAGAGGGAAATGCTCGAAGTGGTGGCGGGGCTGGTGGAGGAAGACGAGGATCCGGCCGACTGTGCCCGCCGCGAGGTTACCGAGGAGACCGGTTACGAGGTGGGGTCTCTCGAACATTTGGGGGGATTGTTTCCGACGCCGGGTTACGTGAGTGAGCGGATAGAGATTTTTCACGCCGAGCTGGAAGGGCGCCGGGGCCGGGCGCGTCCGGATGCCGACGAGGCCATTGAAGTGGTGACGATGTCCGCCGAAGAGTTTCGGCGGTTGGTGCGTGAGGGGGCGGTGGAAGACGGCAAGACGTTGGCAGCCTGGCTGTTGTTCGAGTATCATGGCGGTGGGATTGATAGAGGAACAGATGGAACGCACGGGTAAGCAGAGCGGCCGGCGCGGCGGCAGGCTGGCCGAGATACTGATGAAGGAGATCTGGGGCTCGGAAACGGGTTCCCTGTCAACCCTGCGCGGGATGTTGGTGCGGATCGTACGGGTCGGGCATCTGGTCGTACGGGGTTTCCGGGATGACGACCTGCCGGTCCACGCCTCCGCCCTGACCTTTGCGACGTTGATGTCGCTGGTGCCGTTGTTGGCGATCGCCTTCGCGGTCCTGAAAGGTCTTGGTGTGGCCCAGGAACAGATCGACCGCCTGATGGAATGGAAGGAATCGATGCCGGTTCAGTTCCAGGGCTTCATCGATCAGATCCTGGAAATCGTACATTCGACCAGTTTTGCGGCGTTGGGATGGGTGGGTCTGGTGGCCTTGTTGGTCACGGCGATCATGGTGCTGGGCAGCATGGAGGCATCCTTCAATCGCATCTGGGCCGTGCGTTCGCCGCGCAACATTTTCCGACGCATCGCCAATTACATCAGTATTCTGGTGGTAGTACCGATTCTTATCGGCGTGGCAAGTACGGTTTCGGCTTCCTTGCACAGCGAGGCATTCATCGCCCGTTTGGGATCGGTGGGTGTGGTGTACCAGGCTCTTCTGCGGTTGACGCCGCTGGTGGGGGCCTGGCTTGCATTCGGCTTCCTCTACACTTTCATGCCGAACACGAGGGTACGTTTCGTTCCGGCGGTGGTGAGCAGCCTGGCCGGCGCGCTGCTTTGGACGCTGTGGCAGAAGACGTACATCTCCCTGCAGATCGGCGTGGCGCGATACAATGCCATCTACGGCACATTTGCTTCCGTACCGATTTTCCTGGCCTGGCTGTATGTCGGGTGGGTGATAGTTCTCCTGGGGGCGGAGGTGGCTTTCGCGGTGCAGAATCATGCCACGTATCACTTGGAACAGAGGGCGGAGTCGGCAAGTTTCCGGGCGCGTTTGTTGATCGCGGTGGCCGTCGTGGTGCAGGCGGTGGAAGCCATGCGGGAGGGCTCGGAGGCCTTCGAGGCCGCGGAGTTCGCGCGGCGGGGAAAAATTCCGGTGCGGCTGGTCAACGAGGTGGTCGGGGTACTCTCGCGTGCGGGATGGATAGTGGAGGTGGCCGATCAGCCCGGCTCCTACGTCCTGCGGCGGGACCCTGACAGTTTGGATTTGAGGGATATAGTGGAGTTGATTCTCGATGATGGAGCTTCGCCGGAACAACTCGGGCTGTTGCGCGCCGAGGGCGGGCTTGCGCGCGTGGCTGAGGCAATCGACCGCGGAATCGAGGAGGGGGTCCCGGGACTGACGATGGGCGAGCTGGTACGTGACGTGCATGAGGGGGAGGAGAACGCAGGCGGGGGTGGATCTGATGTCTAGCGGACACGGACGCGGTCGGGATACCCGTATCGCGGAGGATTTCGCCGGGGCCGGAGATGAAGCAGCGTTCGGGAATGAACTGAATGCCGGGCAGTTTGCGGCGGTGACGGCGCCGGACGGTCCGGTGCTGGTTATTGCAGCGGCGGGCACGGGCAAGACCCGCACGCTGACGTACCGCGTGGCTTACCTGGTACAGCACGGAGTGGCGGCGGAGCGGATTCTCCTGTTGACCTTCACCAACCGGGCCGCGCGGGAGATGCTTGAGCGGGCCGAACGGGTGGCGGGGGGAAGGGTAGGCGGCTTGTGGGGCGGTACCTTCCATCACACGGCCAACCGGATGCTGCGGCGGCATTCGCGGCTGGTCGGGTATGACGAAAACTATTCCATTCTCGACCGGGATGATGCGCGTTCCCTGATCAGAACCTGTGCCGACGAATTGAATTTGCGGGGCCGGCATTTTCCGCGGCCGGATGTTCTGATGTCGCTTTTCAGTCTGGCGGCCAACAGCGGCCAAGATGTGGAGGTCCTGGCGGAGCGGCGTTTCGGGGCGAGCCTGCGGGTGGACGTGGGCGATATCCTGCGCGTCCACAAGCTGTACACGGAAAGGAAGAAATCGCTCGGAGCGATGGATTTCGACGATTTACTTTGCCGGGGGCTCGAGCTTTTTCGGGAGCACCCGGAAATATTGAACCGATACCGCGAACACTTCGTGCACATCCTGGTGGACGAATATCAGGATACGAATGCGGTCCAGTCCGAATGGATAGACCTGCTGGCGGCAGAGCGGCGCAACCTGTTTGTCGTAGGTGACGATTTCCAGAGCATATATTCGTGGCGGGGGGCCGAATACCGCAACATTCTCAGTTTTCCCGAGCGCTATCCGGACGCGAAGATATTCAAGCTGGAGACCAACTACCGCAGTGTTCCCGAGATTTTAGAGGTTGCCAATGCATGTATCGCCGGCAACCCGGAACAGTTCCAGAAGGAGCTGCGGGCCGTGCGGGAAGGCTTCCGGCCCCCGTTGCTGGCGCGGGTGCCGGACGGTGGCGCCCAGGCGAGGTACGTCATCGAGAGTATCCGCACCCTGCGGGCGGAGGGCTATCGGGCGGGCGACATAGCCGTGCTTTACCGGGCCCACTATCACGCGCTGGACCTGCAACTGGAACTGGCGCGCGAAGGAATTCTGTATGTGATCACTTCCGGGACACGTTTTTTCGAGCAGGCACACATCAAGGATGTTTGCACTTTGTTGCGCCTGTTCGGGAATCCGGGTGATGAATTGGCGTTCACGCGATTGCTCGGACTGCTGCCGCGGGTCGGCCGGCGGACCGCCGTGCGGATCTGGAAAGCGCTGGGGGGACGTTTCGATCCGGCGGACGCGGAACAAAGAAACAAAGTCGGGTCTCTACTGCCGGCGGCGGCGGCCAAGGACTGGGAGACCATAGCCGCAGTGATGGCGGCTGCCGGTGCGGCGGGGGTTGAGGCGGGAAAGCTGCTGGATGCATTCGGTGCCGGTTTCTACCACGACTATGCCCTGGAAAACTTCGAGGATTACCAGCGCAGGCTGGATGATATCAACGAGTTCATCCAGTATGCGGAAGGATTCAGCTCGCTGCACGAGCTCCTGAGTGAAATCGCCCTGATTACGAGTCTGGAGGCGGAGGAGGACCGCTACGGCGAGGCTGCCGGCGAAAGCATACGGCTGAGCACCATCCACCAGGCCAAGGGGCTGGAGTGGAGCGTGGTCATCCTTCTTTGGGTGGTGGAGGGGATGTTTCCGTCGGCGCGGACGATGGACGACCTGTCCGCCATCGCCGAGGAGCGCCGCCTTTTTTATGTGGCCGCGACCCGCGCGCGCGATGTCCTCATCATGTGTATGCCGGCCCTACGTAGGGGGCGCGATGGCGGGGTGGTGCCCTGCATGCCCTCGCGTTTCGTGCAGGAGATTCCGGCGGAGCTGCTGCGGGTGGAGGACTATCACGGTGCGTGGTGAAGACGAGACCCCGCGGCCTGCGGTCATGTGCCGGGATTGGGGGCGGGCCGGTCCGGAACGGCGAGACTGGTTAACATTTGGTGGAGAAGGTGATATGGTAATGTCCGAGAGGAGAAGGCTCGTCCGCGGGCCCGGAAAGGTATCATGCAGAGGCGTGGATTCACGTTGATAGAGTTGCTGGTCGTTATTGCGATCATTGCGGTACTGGCGGGATTATTGTTGCCGGCCCTGGGCCGTGTGCGGGAGCGCGGCAACAAGACGCGTTGCCTGGGCAATCTCAGGCAGATTGCGGCGGCGGCCGTGGACCAGTTCCGCGACTACGACCCTTTCATGCCGCCGCGTTCCGACTGGGACAAGTTCGGTGAGGCGGCCGAATCGCTCCTGCCGTATCTGGGGAACAACCCGAAGGTATTCGATTGTCCATCGAATCCGGGCAACGGGCAGCGTGGGGGCGGTATTCCCGCAAAGACCAAGTTTCCATCCTATGATCTATACACCGACTATGAGATAAACGGTTACATGTGTTCTCCGGGGAGCTTGAAAAGGCGTCAGAACCTGATAACCGATGCTTCCAAGGTGGCGTTCATATATGACTACCCGTACAATCCGGCTGTCAGCGACCGCCCGCACAAAGGAGGGGCGAACGTGGGCTACCTGGACGGCCACGCCGCCTGGATGGCCGACAGCGCCATGGGAACGCTGAGCGGCGAGGACGCCACGACGTTTTACTGCCGCGGGCACGATGCCTGGCTGGTGCACTAAGCCCGCCGTGTTTTCTTCCAATGTTTGGAAGTTTTGCGGCTCGAGATTTCCAATGTTTGGAAGTTTTTTATGGAAAGTTTCCT
>JAOZMZ010000013.1:13039-34697 GCA_029934055.1 Kiritimatiellia bacterium | reverse complement strand
ACGGCAACGCTCTCAAGGTCCACCCCCATCCCCTCCGCAGCAGCTTCGGCCAAACCCAACGCCGTCCCGCTGGGAGCATCCTTCTTGCGGCGATGATGTCTCTCGATCACCTCGATGTCGTATCCCTTGTCCGTCAGTGCCTCCGCCACTCGACCCACCAGCACTCTCAAAAGATTTACCCCGAAACTCATGTTCGGCGCCATGACGATCGGCAGTTCCCGGGCCGCCGCCTCTACCACGGAACGCTCTTCATCGCTCAGGCCGGTCGTTCCTATCACCAACCCGCAACCATGCTTGCGACCAAGTCTCACCGTTTCGGGAACAGCAGCATGAAAACTGAAATCCACCAGCACGTCGGCCCCGCCGGCCACCGCCGATCCGTCATCACTTATCAGGATGCCGCAGGCTCCCGCGCCGGCTATCTCCCCGGCGTCGCTTCCGATCCGCTCGTCCCCCGCCGCCTCCAAAGCCCCCCTTAATTCCACCCCCGGAACCATTCCGCGGTATATGCACGCGACGATCGTCCGGCCCATCCGGCCGCCCGCACCTACTACCGCAACCTTCGTCATTGTCGAATCAACCCCAATTCGCTCAGGCACTCGCGCAAGTGAGCCTTCTTCTCCGCACTCATCTCACAAAGCGGCAGGCGGTATACTTCCTCTATCCTGCCCATCATCGCCAGGGCCGCCTTTACAGGTATGGGATTGGTGTCAATAAACAAGTCCCCGAAAAGACGGTGCAGCCTGCGATGCGTCCTGCGCGCATCCTCCCAGCGACCCTCAAGCGCGGCATGAACCATCTCCGCCACCGGCCGCGGAGCCACATTGCTGGCCACGCTTACGACTCCCACCGCCCCAACCGCCATCATGGGCAAAGTCAGGGAATCGTCGCCGGAAAGCACCTCGATATCACAGGCACGCACGATGCGGCTCACCCGATCGACACTACCGCCGGCCTCCTTCAAGGCCACGATGTTGGGCACCCCCGCCAGCCGCGCCACGGTTTCCACTGCGATCTCCCTGCCCGTACGGCCGGGAACATTGTACAACACCACCGGCAACCCGACCTCCGCCACACTCTCGAAGTGACGGCGCAAGCCTTCCTGGCTGGGCTTGTTGTAATAAGGGGTCACCTGCAAAGAGGCATCCGCACCGGCTTGCAATGCATGCCGTGTCAATTCGACTGCCTCCGCCGTGGAGTTCGCCCCCGTTCCCGCCATGACCTTCACCCGCCCGTGGCAGGTCTCCACTGTCACCTCAATTACGCGCTCGTGCTCCTTGAAGTCCAATGTCGGCGACTCGCCGGTCGTACCCACCGGCACGATGCCGTCCACGCCGCCCTCGATCTGCATCTCGATGAGATCTTTCAGCCGCTCATAGTCAACCGCACCGTTACGATCAAACGGTGTGACTATGGCCGTATAGACACCCTGCCACATTCTTACACCCCTTCCTCGCCGAAACACACCACCTTCCGGGCAAACCACGCCGCGTCCGGTGTTGCCCGGTGATTATCCATACATCTGGAGATTCACGCTCTATTCTTCCAAGGATTGGAACTTTGCGCAAACCAAACTTCCAAGCATTGGAATTTTTTCGGCGTACAATTCCCCCTCCCGAGCACCCCCCATGCAAAAGGGACGGCGGGAGGGCCCCGCCGCCCCTTTTCTGCAACCACCTCCTTGCTCTCAGTTCACATCAACGATGCCAGCAGGTCACGCCGACCAGCGGCTCCCCGCCGCCACCGCCGCCACCGCCGCCCGTGCCGGGCACGGAGTAGGAGTACGCTATCTGCCCATAGGCCCCGTTGAAGCGGGCATTGCCGCCGCACAGGAAGGAGCCTTCCAACAGGTCGGCACCATTCAGCCTGATATCGCCGGCGGCGTATATCAGCCCATGGAATATGTCCGCACCGTTGATCTTGATGTAGCTGTCGCGGCTGATCACTGCCGGCAGATCATCCACCCTGCTGTGGACCACGACGCCGTTGAACTGTACGTAACCGGTGGCGATTATCGCACCGGAATACGCCAGGCATCCGTTGAAACGGACATTGCCGTTATACCAACGAACGCCACCGGGAATCTCACCCCAGTTTTCGACGCCATTGTACGTCCTGCCGCTGTAGACTTGCCCGTGATCCTGCGCGATCTGGTAGTACGGCGTCAGATCCAGTGTAGGAAACTCGACCAACTCGATCGGGCCGATCACCTTGTTGCGGATACAATCGACACCCCATACGAAGATCTTGGGAGAGTAGACCGTACCTTTCACGACGGCGACGCCGTTGGCACGGAATTTCGTGTATGCGTAAACGTCGCAGTTATGGCTGTCGGTACCCCAGATGAAGGCCCCGTTACACTTAATGGTATGATTGCAGCGCACGCTTCCAATCAGGATCCCAGCACCATTATGGGTTATGTTACCGTTAACGAATATCGAGTGCGCCCATGGACTGGTCGGCGGCAGATTGGTGTCGCCGCCACCCTCACTGAAGTCCTGGACATCGAGGGCTACCACCGCAGTCGCCCGCCCGTATACTCCCGTCGAGATGATTGTGGCGGCCTGATCTCCAACGGAAATCACCGTAGCGTCATACGTGCCACCCTCAAACTGCCTGGCGGGGAACGCGGACGGATCGTCCTTCTTCGAGAAATCTTCCCGCAGAATGGCGTAGGCCTCGTTCGCCCCGGCTTCCGCAAGGGCTTGCGCCCGTACTCCATCCATTACCTTCCCGACGGCAAACGCCTGCTGACTGCCCATGCTCATCATGGAGGCGCCCGCCAGGGCCATAACCATGACAACGATCATCACGGTCACCAGCGCCGCACCACTGCGGCCTTCACTATGTATGTTGCACGTTTTCATCGTGCACCACCTCCTCACTTTCCCGTGTTCCGCGGTTCTATCTCCGTCGTCATTGACGAAGTGAGCCTCTTCTGCATCCCACCAAATCCCGTGACGTCCTGGTAAATCTCCAGTTCAATCGTCACGCCCTTCACCAAATCCTTGCCGTCCACGGTCATTGCGAAAATTCCATAATCAGGTCCAACCGTGACCGTCCCTCCGACATCCGTTATCCGCCGCTCGCCGTTCCAGCTCAGGGTAACGTCCTTCAGGCGCGGAGTACGGCAGTCCTCGAAACTAGGGTCGTTATTCGACGTCAGCCAGGCACGAAACTGCACGTAACGCTTGGGCGAAAGCGAAACCGCCCCCGGCGAGGACATCCAGGTGATATTGCTCCAATCAGTCGCATCGGCCAGCTCGGGATCGTTACCCGTCCGCAGTTTCAACCTGAGTCCGGTCCCCGAGGGCACCTCGGAGTTCCAATCAATGTCCGTGTACTGAGGCGCATCAAGATGGGTGTCCAGTATCTGCGAGGTGAAATAACCGTTGGTGGCATAAGTCGTCTCCATGTACTTGACGATGTAAAGCCGACTGGTCACCACGTACGGCAGGCTGCTCCAGTTGGCCTGCTGGGTCATGGCCTTCGTAGGAATATTGGTAGCAAGAATCATATAACAACCCGGTACATTTGTACTCGACTCCCCCCAGTATTCGGCGGTGCCCTCCGAGGCTGCCGGAGATACCAGCACGGATACGAGGTAACTCTTTTCTTTTTCGATCGGAAACGCCGTGCCGGCAGCCGGCATGCCCCAGGCATCACTCCACGCGGGAATGTAAACCTCCTGGCTGCCGTTGAAATAGAGCGGTATCCCGTCCGTGGCCGCATCCGGAGTGGGATTCTGCGGATCGGAACACTCCGCAATATAAGCAGCCTTGATACGTAAGGGACTGCTACCCGAATCGAATCGCAGCTTGACGTTCCCTCCGTCATGATTCATCCAGCCGCCGTCGGTCATCTCTTCACCGCGGATCAAGACGCGCACCGCACAACCGCGCACCTCGTCAACGGCACTGCTGGAAACAACGTTGCTGCCGGTCTGATCACCCGCGAACCAGTTCGTCTCCCCGGGACCGCCTTGCAGCCGTACGACGAAATCCTTCGGCGACAGGTCCTCGGCAAATTCCACTTCCGTGTCCTCGCAAAGCGCACCCGTGGCCCGGAAATTCGTCTCCTCCCAGCGGTCATTGTTCATCGTAAGAGTAAAGTACTGATTCTCCGCCGTGGCCGGGAACGACAACTGGTAATTCCCACTCCACGATCCCTCCGCCATGTACTCCGCCACCGGGTTGGCTCCCGAATGCGCGCTGGGCGGTAACTGGGCCTCCGCCTCCCGCGCCGCGCCGCACGGCGACACCACCAGCGTATCCAACCCGACTTTGTACCCGCTGCTGGCCTGGTTCTTGCCGATCACGCGGAACTTGAAATCGTGCGACCCGTTGTCGAGCAGAATGGATCCCAAAACCACGTCCAGCTTGCGGCTCAGAATCGGACTGTAGGCATCGAACACCGCCGCCTTGGTGTAAATGTTCCAGCTGAACAGGTTCTCGAAAAGCGCCATGGTGCTGGCATGTTGGGAATTGTAGGTGTAGTCGCCGTTGCCGTTGGCAACGACGCTCTCGAGTTGCTCCTGGCGTTGTTCATCGGTCAGGCTGTTGTCGCGCGGATCAAACACGGTCACCCGCAACTGGTTCGGCACCGTCTGCCATACATGGTAAACTATCGTCTTGTCCCAGATTATGTGCCCGTCGGCGTCCAACTCCACTTTCCCGTCGCCATCATCATCACGCGCCACCGGAAAACTGAGCGCCTGATACGGACCGGCTCCCTCCGGGTAGAAGAATACCTTATCCATCGAGGTCAAACGCAGGTCCGAACGCAACCACTCCATCGAAGTGCGCACATCAATGTCCAATTCATTCTGGACCGAAGAGAGACGCTCGCTGTAGAGCACGTAGAGCCATCCCGAAATCGCACCCGCCAACGTGATCATGAAAATCGTCGTGGCAAATGCAATCTCCAGCAACGTGTATCCGCTTTCTCTGTCACCCTGCGTTTTCATTCGCCCTCCGGCTCGTAATAGGATGTAAAGAGCGAAGCGATTTTCTCCTGCTCACCTTCAAAGTTGCCGCTGCGCATGTTGCGGATATCCACCTTTACCTCGATCTTCGTCAGGTTCGGTGCATAATTGGTGTTCACCGTCGTTGTCCTGCGGAAATCCCCTTCCGTGTCGGGCACACCATTGTCGTTGACAAGTACTTCCGACTCCGCCATCAGTGGCAGGTCGTCATATTCGAAATTCTTGGCACGTTCCAAACGATTGAAGGCGATCATAGTGGCAACATAGTGATTCCGCGCCGCCCGGCTCAAAGCCGCCGAACGAGAAACCAGCGCATACGAACCGGCCATGACCAAGGCAAGCACCGCTATGGCGATCACCACTTCAACCAGCGTCATGCCACTGCAACGCCTCTGAGCGCCGCCTTTCATTGACATCCACCTTTCTTTTTCCCTTTCACCTAACATTTATAAGCACATTCCATGCCCAACAATTATGCTTGACGCCACGTTGGCAACTTTCCGCGCAATTTCCGGATTATCACACAATTTGAGCCAATGCCTCCCCGCGGCATGAAAATGTGCTTCTCATGAATGAGAAGCGGTTGCACACCTTATCTTGATCAACCCTCTTGTGCCCCCAGCCCGCCCGCAAAGAGCAGCGTGTTGGGTTGATAAGCGGACGCATTGATGATATGAATGGATGAACCTTCAATGAAAAGACGAATTATTACAACGACCCCACCGAATCCACGAGTCAATCCGCTGCTTTCGGGTGCCTCGATAGTCAGCTTTTCCCAAGCCGTGGCGCTCCTCGTCATGCTGGCCCTCCAAGACGCTCCCGCCGGAACGACCCAAGCCGGCCGCTCCCCGCAAGAGACTTCCACGACCAACACACCGCCGGCAACTCAGAAGGCGACAGCCTTGTCATCCGCTTCCCAGTCAATTTCTTCCCCGAAAGAATCCGTCGCCACCAACAACAATCCCTATATCGGCCTGCGTGACCCTTTCTGGCCGATCGGTTACATTCCCGGCGCCAAGAAGGCTCCAACCAACCGAGCGGTCAAATCCACCCGGCCGGTGGTCTCACCCCCACGATGGAAGGAAGCCGCCCGCCACCTCCAGATCAAGGGCGTCATGAAGGCCGGCAGAGACCGCTTCGTAGCAATGATAAACGACCAGGTCGTCAGGGAAGGAGACAAGGTCTCGATCGTATTCGGAGACAAACGTTACTTCTGGGAAGTGCGCTCGATCAGCAGTGCGGATGTGAAGTTCCGCCCCCTAAAGGCCGTTCCTCTGGCACCGGGACAAAAAGCTCCACCCCCGCCGAAACCGCCCGCTTCACCAGTTCAACGACCGGAACCCTTTTCGACCTGAAGGGTCCCCTTCAGCCCGACAGACGTGAAATTATCAGCCAGTAGATAAGGTGATTCATCGCCAAGCTGTATAATGAAGCAATCACATCGTCGAGGACCACCCCCACACCCCCGTGTATCTCCTGCACCGCCCGCGCCGGCGGCGGCTTAATGATATCAGATACCCGGTTGGTGATGAATGCCACCACCAGCATCAAGGGGCTGGGAGGTAATCCCAGCATGCACAAGGGAAAGGTAAGGTATTCGTCCGCCACAATACGACCGTCGTCCTTTCTGCCGAAAATCTCTTCCGCCCGCCCGCAGAAAGGCACCGCAAGCACTGCCAAAAGCACAGCCACAATAATCTCCAAAGGCAGTGGCACCACTCGTTTCAACAGAACAACGATCACGATCCCCAACAATGTTCCCGCCGTACCCGAAGCAATCGGGCTGTAGCCCAGCCCGAATCCCGTTGCTACGGCCAATGTCAGAACATCTCCGACCTTCCACCACTTTCCCGAACGGCTCACCATCATCTCCTCTCTCCCTGCGGCAGCGGCCTGTCTGCGCCGCGGGCATTACAATCCTTACCGAATACGATCTCCACGGAAAAGCCTTGGCCATCATGCTGCCGGCCTGCCGCCTGCAACCGTCCCAAGCCCGCCATGGCATGAACCCACGCCCGCATACGGTTCAAATTGCGTACGCTCGTCTCCCGGCCCTGCGCCCCCTCCATCATTAGTTTCAGGGTATACACCGCCAACCCCTGCCTGATCACCTTCTCGGCACGTCCGAAATCACACCACAGGCTGAAGGGATCAGCGCCGTCCGGATCCAGGCAAGACCTCAGCGGCGCTGCAGAATTCGGGCCGGCGGCGTTACGATTCTGGAAAATCCGTCGCAGGGTCATGCTGCTCGGACTCACCAGAAGCCAGTCTCCATACTGTACGTAAGCGACTCGTTCCTCAGCCGGTAACCTTGCATACGGCGTTCCCGCCGTGCTTTCCACCACGTACATGACTTCGCCCCCAATATCAACGGCCCTCGGCACAAGCCCCCATCGCAAGCCGGCGTTCAATTCATCTATAAGCGCATCCAGTGCCGCCAAGCAGTCATTCCGCCGTTGCATGTGTATCACAAGAACAACCCCCGGCCAACGCACTCCGAAAAGTCGCCCCCGGCATTCCCCGCCCATCAACACTATCCCCGCACGATCAACCCCGAGTCGCTGCGTGTAGACCTCCACCCGGCGACGCAAGCCACCATCCATCCATGCACCGCACAAGCTGTCCAGTAGTCCCCCGTCAATGCCGCATATCAGCAGGGGCGCATCCCCGAAAAGATCCTCCGGCACGGTTGATATTCGTTCGCGCCCGGTTTCCGCTACGGCGGGTGGAGCCGAAGTTTTCAACCACGGTATCGTCAGGGCAGCTCGAATCCCATTCGAGGTTATGCAGTCTACGTCACCCCACAACACGCGCACGGGCACAAACGGCATTCTCCATTTCCAGCGCGCCGTCCAGTCCCGATCCCCTATTTGCATACTTTCGGCAATTTCATCCCGGTGCATGGCTGCACCCAAGTCCATCGCATCCAACATTCTGCAGAGACATTCCGGATCCGTTTCCGGCGCCATCACCAGGACCCCTTCACCCAGCGCAAATAGAATCCGCGGCGCTTGATTCCGCTCCGCTACGACCGGACCTGAGCGCATGCGCCACATCGTATGGCCGTTGTAGGATCCAAGGGCGTCAACCGGAAGACATCCCACCGATGCCATCCAGCGCAGGATCTGACTCCAACCACCCACCCAACTCGCCGCCACCCAGCCCGAGCGTCCCGGCGCATGGCGCAAGGGCACCCGCGCCATGAGAACCAGCCGTCCTGCCAAACGTTCGACCCAGCGGCGACGGCCGGGATTCGCAAGTACGGCATGCGCCGTCGCGATATCAAGACCAGCTTCCGCCAAGAGTCGACGCGTAACCGGATTCTCCGCGAGCGCATCCACATGTGCGGCCGGATCCTGCAGCTCTATCGTCAGGAAAGCATCTCGAGGAATCGCGGCATAAACTCGTTGCGGACAGTAGGGAACGGAAATAACCCACACCGCCGCGGCCGCCAGAGCAGTACCGAGCAAAGCCCAGAACCATGCCCGCCGCATTCTCTTCATGTCTCCAGCGTCCCGATAAGATCATCCATGCCGGCCAGTCCGTGCCCGGCGAGGTATTCCCGCAGGCCGTCCACGATTTCGAGCGCACAACGTGGATTTGAAAATGTCGCCGTCCCTACCGCAACGGCCCGTGCGCCGACAATGAAGAACTCCAGCGCGTCGGCAAGAGAGCTCACCCCACCCACACCGATCACCGGCAACGCACATGCCCGTGTAGCCTCCCAGACCATCTTCACCGCCACCGGATGAATTGCGGGGCCGCTCAGACCCCCGCTGATGTTCCCCAAACGCGGACGCCGGGTCTCGACGTCAACCGCCATTGCAGGGAGTGTGTTGATCAAAGAGACCGCATCAGCGCCGGCCTGCTCACATATTACCGCCAGTTCGCCGATATCCGGAACGTTCGGCGAAAGCTTTACGATCAAAGGCAGATCAGTCGAAGCGCGGACCTCGGTGACCACCTGCCTCAATAGTCTCGCATCGGTCCCAAAGGCTGCCCCGCCTTCACGGATGTTAGGGCATGAAAGGTTCAACTCCAAACCGTCCACTCCGCCCGCTTCCGACAAACGAATCGCCACCAGGCGGTATTCTTCTATCGAACGCCCCCATATATTGACAATGACCGTTGTCCCGCAATCGCGCAGAAACGGCATGTATTCCCTGACGAAGTATTCTACCCCGGGATTCTGCAGGCCGATGGAGTTGATCAGGCCGCAAGGGACCTCTACCAGCCTGGGAGGCTCGTTTCCGGCCGCGGGGTCCAAGGAAATACCTTTCACGATCACTCCGCCAAGCCGGTCGGGTTCCACCAAATCGGCGTATTCCGGACCAAACCCGAACGTTCCGGAAGCCACCATGACCGGATTCTTCATGCGGATGCCGCCGATATCCGTACTCAGGTCCGGTTCCTTGCGCCCAGCGGCGCGCCGCTCTGCCCCAATTTCAGTCATTGCCGGGGTCCTCCTCCCAAACGACTGTCCCGGCTTCGAAAACCGGCCCCTCCCGGCAAACCCGCACACGCCGCCGCCGGCCGCCCTCATCTCTCACATCCAAAACGCATGCCAGACATGCCCCGACTCCGCAGCCCATCCGGCGGTCGAATGACAGCCACGCTCGGACCCCTTTCTGCATGGCCCGCCGGGCAACCGCTCGCAACATGCCCTCCGGACCACACGCAAAAAATTCGAAGTGTTCACCGGGGCGCCGTGCGATAAGCGCATCAAGCAGATCGGTCACCCTGCCTTTCAAGCCCAGCGATCCGTCTTCCGTAGCCACCTCGACTCTCCACCCGAGGCTTTCAAACTCCGTCCCCAGCAGGATATCCCCGGCACTCGCCCCTCCCAGGAGGACCGTACCGCGACGGCGGCATGCTTCCGCCACCATGTAAAGCGCGGCCGCCCCATAGCCGCCCGCCACGAGGACGGGTTCGGCATCGGGGTCTGCATCCGGGAATGCCCGCCCGAGCGGTCCGAGTACACTCAAAGCCGCATGCCGCCGCGTCTCCGCCAAAACTCGTGTGCCCGCGCCCACTACCTTGTAGAAAATTTCCATGCACCCATTACGAACCCGGAAAACGCTGAAGGGGCGGCGCAACACCAAATCGTTCCGTCGCGGAATGCGTACGTGCACAAACTGTCCCGGGAGCACAGACCCGGCTATCTGCTCCGAACGCAGTACCAGAATGCGATATTCCCCGCCTACTCCGCGGTTGTCTTCCACGCGGCATGTTTCCATGTAGATCATGTGGCCTGCCTGCACCCTGCCGGAACATCGCTTCTATTCTTGACCGCCGCATATTAGCGGGTACTTTACCACCTTGCAATCGGAAGGATGCTGCACGATGACAGCGGTTCGCAAAAAAAGGAAAATGTCTTCTCCCCCCTGCGAAGCCTGCGGCGCTGCGTGCTGCCGCTATGTCGCCATGGAAATCGACCGTCCCCGCTCCAACAAGGATTACGACACAATTCGGTGGTATCTGCTGCACGAAAACGTGTCCGTTTTCATTGATCACGACGGCGATTGGTTCGTGGAATTCAAGACCGTCTGTCGCGAGCTTGACGATTCCGGACGCTGTCGTATCTACGGCGAACGTCCGTGGATATGCCGCGAACACGGCAATGATAACCTGTGCGAATACTTCGATACCCCCCACGTCCACAGCTTCTCCACGCCGGAAGAACTCGACGCCTACCGCGCAGCGCGCCGCCGCAAGAAGGCCCCCGCCCGCATGTCCCGGACGACGAGAAAGGCAGCCCCCTCAGGATGAACAACAGCCGCCGGCCGCATCTCAACCATCCTGCCGTTCTTCCGCCTTGACCTCTCTCCAGAGCGCGTCCAGACCTTTCAGGTCGTAGTCCCCCAGCTCCCGCCCCTCGCTGCGCGCCTTATGTTCCAGCTCGCGAAAACGATGGACGAACCGCCGGACGGTATGGTTGAGAGCATCCTCGGCATCAAATCCGAGGAACCTGCTGAGATTGACGACCGAAAAAAGCAGATCGCCTATTTCGTCGCGCATCCGGTCCCGGTCACTACCGGCCACCGCTTCCTTGACTTCGCCGATTTCCTCCTCGATCTTGGCGACGACATCCACGACATCCTGCCAATCAAACCCTACCCGTGCCACCCGGCGCTGAACATGATGAGCCTTGTGAAGAGCCGGCAAATGCCGCGGAATATTGCCTACTACGGAATGATCGCCGTCCCCCTTCTCCGCGCGCTTGATTTCCTCCCACTGCTTCAGGACTTCGCCGCTGTCTTTCGCACTCGCCGCGCCGAATACATGAGGATGGCGCCGAATCAGTTTTTCCACTATGGTCTGCACGACGTCGTCGAAGGTGAACGCCCCCTCCTCGGCACAAATCTGCGCCTGAAACACCACCTGCAACAAAAGATCGCCGAGCTCCTCCCGTAATGCGGCGCGGTCGCCGTCGTCAATCGCATCAATGACCTCGTATGCTTCCTCGACCAAATTGGTCTTGAGACTCTCCAGGGTCTGCTCCCGATCCCATGGACATCCATCCGGCGAACGCAGCCGCCGCATGATCTCCACAAGTCTTTCGACCGGAGTGGTCTCGCTTTTGTCCATTGCCAATCCCCGCCGGGCGGCGGCATGCCGCCATACCGCAACAACTTCAGGACGCCCCCTGCTGGGGTTGGGGAAACAGGGAAGTTATCACCTCGGATGGTTCTATACTTCCGGGTGACGCCAAAACCATCTCGGCCCCACCGAAATCCTGGAAAGCTGTAAACTCATCCGGGACAGCTACGCACCGCAACCCGGCCGCCAATGATGAGCGGCAAGCCGCAGCGCTGCTGCACAGAGCCAGACATTGACCCGGCGACACCCCGAACTGCTTGGCCACATGCAACCATGTGTCTGCCCGCGGAAAGCGTTCATCAACATCCTCGAAAGTAAAAAGGCGGATACCCCGTTGCGCCAATCCCAGACGATCCATGAGCTGCCCGGCCGTTTCCGCCGGCAGTGCGCTCATCACCCCCACCGAGCCGCCGTTCATCATGGCCGCCTCGATGAAACCCGCCGCCGTCGCATCCAGTCGGCATTCCTGGGAGGCATAGTACATCGCCATTCCACCGTTGACGTCTTCGAGAAAGCGATCCGGCTGAATCTTGCGCGCGCCGACGGCTTCCAACATCGTGGCTACGCAAAACTCCAGCCGCGGCACGAGACATAATCGCGAGAACATCACCTGCTCGAACTGAACACCCTGTTCCCCCAACAGAGTCTTCAGAAGATCATACTGGGCGGCCCGCCCCTTAATGACCGTGTTCTCCAGTTCGAGCAACAATACGAAGCGCGGCCGACCTGCCGGATTGGCGGATTCCGCGGTGGATGAGGTCCCGGTCGTCTTCTTTGTCTCAGAATTGCTAGCCATGGTGTTCGTGTCTCCTGCTGATTGCCTGATTATCATCGCGCCTGCAGAGTGTAGACCCCGCCTGAACACCGGTCAAGTCCCACCCCGTCACCTGTGCTGCGCCTTGACCTTCGCAAACAAGCTCGTATCATGACCGTGATTGGAGTACGCGCACCCATGTCGCTCCTCATTCAGGGCGGTGAGTTAATCACGGCTTCCAGCCGCAGCCGGGCGGATATCTACTGCGAAGGAGAAACCATCACCCGCATCGCTGCGCACATCACGCCTCCGCCGGATTGCGAGGTGCTCCCCGCCCGGGGCTGTCTCGTGTTTCCGGGATTCGTGGATCCTCACGTACACGTCTATCTCCCCACACCGAGCACAACCGCCAAGGACACCCACGAAAGCGCGGGAAAGGCCGCCCTGTTGGGCGGCACCACCTGCTATATCGAATTCGTCATTCCCGCTCGCACGGAGGAGCCGCGCGATGCGCTTGAAACCTGGCGTGCCGCCGCCGCGGGGCGTTCTCCCGCCGACTATTCCTTCCACATGGCGATCACCCGCTACGACGCGTCCGTCGCTGAACAACTCGAGCATATCGTCTCCAGCGAGGGAATCACATCCTTCAAGGTCCATCTGGCCTATAAAGACTACCTCGAAGTCAGCGATTCGGAACTCTATCACATCCTCGGCCTGGCACGCCGCCTGGGCGCCATAACCATCGCTCACTGTGAAAATGCCGCAGCGGTTGAACTTCTCCGTAGACAACTGGTCAGCGCCGGACGCCGCGCACCGCGCTGGCATTACTACAGCCGTCCTCCGGAAGTCGAAGAGGAAGGCACGCGGCATTTTCTGTTCTTCGCCGCCCTCCAACAGGCCCCCGCCTACATCGCCCACCTGAGTTCCCGCGCCGCATTGGCAGCCGCCATGCAAGCCGTCGGTAAGGGACAGCGCGTATGGATCGAAACGCTCATCCAGTTTCTCCTTC
This sequence comes from Kiritimatiellia bacterium, assembly GCA_029934055.1. GTDB lineage: Bacteria > Verrucomicrobiota > Kiritimatiellia > B70-G9 > B70-G9 > JAOZMZ01. The sequence goes on along the minus strand of JAOZMZ010000013.1, from coordinate 21,350 downwards.
TGGATAAGTCCTATGCCGAATTGCCGGACTTCGAGGGTGCCAAATATGTGATGTCGCCACCCCTGCGGGAGAAGGAAGATCGTTCGGCCCTCTGGTCAGCTCTGGCCGCCGGCAATATATCCACGGTGGGCACGGACCATGCCCCGTTCGACTTCCATGGTCAGAAAGACCTCGGACGTGATGATTTCACCCGTATCCCCAACGGACTCCCGGGCATCGAAGAACGCGTCAAACTCCTCTATACACATGGTGTGCTCGGCGGCCGCATCGATTTGCATCGTTTCGTCGATGCGGCCAGCACCCGTCCGGCACGGATCTTCGGACTCTTCCCGCGCAAGGGCACCATCCAGGTCGGTGCCGACGCCGATCTGGTGGTCTGGAACCCCGATTGGCAGGGCACCATCTCCGCCGCAACCCATCACATGAATGTGGATTACAGCCCCTACGAGGGTTGGAAAATCACCGGCCGGGCGGAGTACGTCACGGTGCGCGGGCGTCTGATGGTGGAAAAAGGACGCTTCGTGGGCCCGGTTGACCACGGCCGTTTCATCGGACGCAATCCTTCAGGCTGACGGATGCCCCCGGCAGGCCTCCAGCGGCGCAATCCGTTCAGGGAACCTGCGGAAGATCGGCTGGAACCTGATTAGTGGACGATACCGGATTGCCGAAGGCCGCCGCCGCTCCCGGGTTCATCCGCCATCCGTGCTTGAACATTCGGCCCGCTTCCTCGCGCCTTCCCGCCCGTGCCAGAGCACGACTCAACCACAGCCAGGTGCGCACATCCTTGGGGGCCAACTTCCTCGCCCGATCGAGGAAGGCAACCGCCTCGTCCGGATGCTCCTGCTCGAGCTTACAGATGCCCAGATTCAGCCAGGCAGTGTACATCCGTGGGGCCCCCCGGACCAACGCCGCATAAATTCTCTCTGCATCCTGATAGCGCCCCAGGGAAAGAAACGTCGCGCCGGCTCCGACCAACCTGGCCGGCACCCCGGGACGCACCAGCCCGCCCAGCCGGGAGGTATACCGGGCGTAATCACGGTCGAGAATCTTCAACCCGGCCGCCGGTATGCTCCTGTCGCTCAACAGGGCGGCATATTCCGACACCGGCCGCAGGAGGATCGCCGTCGCACCATCAAAATACGAAAGAACCCAACGCCCCCCGAGGACGAAACGTCTCAAAGCTACATCGCTTATGCGCGAACAACAGTTCAATATCACCGCGCCGGGTTCCCAGCGACCCATGATGCGCTGCAACGCCTCGTCATCACCCAAAAGCCCCACGTTCAGATCCCGGTAGAAACCCACCCCGTACACCTGCGCGCGCTGATCCACGAATACTTTCCGCTCCGGCATGCGCCATGCCAGGTAGGCCCCGTCAAGAATCATGTTCAAGGCACGGGGAGGAAATTGGGGGCGCTTGAGAACCGTCATGGCCTCACAGGGTACCGTGCCCTCCTCGGTCCCCAACCCGCACTCCGCGGCACTGCCACAGGATACATAGTAGCGGTTGGTGACGAAATACACGGCACTCCCGGCCGCCAACAGAAATACCAACAACCCTACGGCCGCCCTCACCGCCCCGCCGGCGGAATGGATTTTCCCGCCGAGGTAGTCCCCCACGGCTTGAAAACCGAGTGCAAAAAACGGAAATGCCAGCACCGCAAAAAGATCAACGTACCACATGGAGCGAACCGCCAGGAAAGCGGTGCCTATCGCGAGTGAGCTGACCGCCACCGGCAGCCGCCCGCGTTTCAAGACCAAACCCGCGGCGATTACACCCAGCGCGAAGGTCACGATATGCTTGGGCAGAGCAAAGGCAAACTGGGAACTGAAGGGTGATATCCATTCCAATGTAAAACGCTGTGCGGGCGACCACCAGGATGCCGCAACGGATCGCAAAAGTCCCGGCCCATAAGGATTCACGAAAATCGCGCCGGCCGATACCAGCAGGGCGGCCAACACGTCGGGCGGCAGGCGGCGTGAACCCCGACGCTCTCCCGCAACCCCTGAAGCGCCCCCAAACATCCGCTCCACCAGATAGAGAAGCGCGATCACCGGGCCTACCGGGAAAGACCGGTGAATGTTCGTCCACAACAACTGCACGACCAATATCAACACCGCCGTCAGCCAGGCCGGCCGCTCGCGATGCAGTATATAAATCATCGCCGCCGCAAACAGCAGCGCCGGGACGCCGGGACCGACCACAAAGCGCGGAGCCATGACCCAACAGGCCAACAATACCCCCAAGGCCACAGACGAGGGCCGGGCCCATTTTGCGGCAACCGGCAACAGGAGGACAAAGGCTCCGAGCACCAGAATCACGTGGACAACGGTCACCAGGGCCGCACCACCAGCCAGCCACAATGCATAGACGATGCGGTCATACATCCAACTTGCATCCACCCACTCCGCTCCCGCCCGCGTGAACGAAAGCGGATCGGTGTGCGGCACGCCGTTTCCGGCGATCCAGCGTCCGGTTGCAAGGTGCAGCCAGAACTCATGATTGCTGATCGTGCGCAATCCCGAAACGGCCAGAACCACCAGTGCCGCCGCAACCAACAGGCCGCCGATCGTTCTGCCATCGCCCGCCGAAGATTCTTTCATGTTTCCGGACCTCCTGCTTGTGGACCGGCTCATTCTGAAGAAAAGGCGCGCGCTTATCAAGCGACAAAGGTCATTGCCTTTCCGGCCGGCGCCATACCGGCCGATTTGGAGGCATCACCCGGAAACACCCGCCGCTCAAGGACTCATCTTGCGGGTGGGTATCGGGTAGAGAATCTTGTTCGTCCAGCTAAGATCACTCGTGGACTTAAACGTGTGAATCACAATCCCGTCATCAGGACTGAAGTAGTTCGTCGGCACCGGCTGTCCGTTGTAGAATAGCCATCTGCTCTGCGTCGTATTGTAGTAGATGATTCCATCTTCAACCATCTGACTCTCGCGATCGAACTTCCACAGGTGATCCGAGAACGGCGGAGCTTTTCCGCCCTGGAATCCCGCCTCAACAAGCCCCATCTGACTCGGGCCAAACCGATGCGGCTGGTTGAAGTTGACAAGGTTGTGCGCTGCGTTGCCTTTGAGTGTCTGTACGATGGTATTGGTGGGCACCTGCCCGATGAACATAACCACCTGGGTGGAGGTGATATTTGTGGGGATCTCGACGATGACGGACTGGTAAATCGGCACCAGGCATTCCTCGGCCGAAGAGCCCGACTGGCTGGCGGGGATCGAGTACAGCCACTGGTTGGTACTGCCGGAGGTGGCCAGCCATACCTCCTGGGTAGCCACCTGGTTGGTGGTCCGCGCATACCATTGCACGCGGGTGGAATTGATGATCGAATTGGAAGCCGGCAGATTATGACCGAAAACGAATGCCACGGTGTTGGTGTCGGGTATGCCCGGAAAAGCGACCCAATTCTGGCCCGGAGACAGGCGGAAGGTCTTGAGCACGTACACCTCGCGGCTGGCGACACGCGGGTCCCGGTTGGTGCGCCAGTAGTCCTTCTGGGAGGCCCGGTAGAAACGCATGGTGTCCACCAGTTCCATGGGCGGGGTGCGCGTGGCCGAACCGGTGTCGTCCAGCCACGAATTGGTGACCGTGCCCACCAGTGCCCATTGACTGGTGGTCGCCTCGGTAAAGTCCAGCGCATCCACGTAAATCAGGTCGTACGGCTTCTCTACCTGGCCGCTGTTATTGGTCGCGGCGGTCCATGCCAGCTTGGCGGCGTTGGTCACCGTAATCCGGACGACGCCTTGGGTGACATAGAACCCGGAAAGCGTAACCTGCGAAATCGAGGCGGTGGTTATCTGGCTCTGGTTTCCGGCGCGGTCCACGCCGACGACGGCCAGGCGGTAGGTCAACCCGAAGACGAAGTTCGAAAGGATGACTTCTCCGGTCGTGTTGGTATTCAGAACCGTCGGTCCGTTGGTGAAACAGTAGTACGCATCGTTGGTGGTCGGATCGCGCGCTTCGTCGGTGTAGTAAATGAAGTAGCTCCACCATGGTGACAGGTCCGCCCCTCCGGCATCCGGCAACGGATTCCACTGCAGGCGGATTTCGGAAGTATCGTCCGGGCCCGGCTCGCCGTTGGTGACGGTCACGTTATTCGGTGCAGTCAGGTCGAGCATGGTGACAAAGTTGGTCACGGGGCTCATGAGCCGGTCATCAATCCGGTCGTTATCGTCATCCACCGCATACAGCCAGTTGGTGATCGCGCCCTCCTGGGCATTGGTGAACGTCCCGCCGGTCTCCCCGGAAGCGGACACAAGTTCCACGGTGGCGGTAATATTGTCCCACCAGCCCGTATAGGCAAGTTCGCTGACACCGTTTTCCAGGCCGACGGAGAACAGGATGATCTGTGTCGCCGCCGGCATGTTGGTCGCGGTGATAGTCACATTGGACCAGCTTCCGCCGGTGTCCACCCCATGCAGCGGGCGGCCGTTGTGATCGTTGTCGTATTCGTTATCCACCGGCGGAGCAATGACGTTGGAATTGATGTCGCAGAACTCCATCTTCAGGAAAGCCGTGCCGGCATCACCGTTATTCGACTGGGACAAGTCCCCCTTGAACCAGCCCGAAAACGTTACAAAACCGGAGTAATTGTTGGTGTTATGAATAGTTACGTACTGCGATATCAGCGCATAGCGCCCGCCCCCCTGGGAAGCCTGACCGGTGTCAACCTGTTCGCGCATGGCGTTGGTGCCGTCCTGGGCCCCGCTGCCGAGATCGTCGAAATAACCATAGGCGCCGTCGGACCCCCAACTGACCCATCCATTGGTTCCCGGCGGCCCCTGTGGGACCTGCAACTCATCGGACCCGAGCTCAAAGCTGGCGTTGGTTACGGTATAGGGCACGGCATCGGTGGTCTGGTACCCGGCAAGAATCGTCCCGCTGGTCCATGCCGGAGGCGAATCATTGCTGTAGGTGCGGTACTGGTAAATGCCCGACCAGTCGCGGGCCGGATCCCAATGAACCTCGAAATAATTCACATTGGTCCAGTAGGAGGGCGTGACGACGACGTTGGAAGGCGCGACGGGATTGGTTGTATCATCATCAAGCACCAGGAACTCGTTGGAGGAAATCGCGATCTGGCTGTTGTTGGTAACACCCATCCAGTCGCTGCTCCGGTCTTCATCCTTGTCGCGCGCCGACCAGAGCACACTCCAGGTACCAGTCATGACGTTCGTATAGGCAATCGCGCCGGCCCATACGCGCCAGGCGTCGTAATCCTGTGCGTTGGTACTGGTGACAAAGGTAAACCCATAGTTGGCAAGGATCACGTCACCGCTCGGATTGACGACGCTGTAGTTCGGCCGCCAGTTCTCACCGACGGTGCTGGTGGATATGCCGCTGAGGTCATGGAACTGGATGTTGATCTGCCAGTTGCCGACGTAGAGTTCGCCATCGGTGACGAAGTTGGTCGCCGACGGAGGAATGTCCTTGACCTTGAAATTGCTGGCCGTGGGCCCATTGGTGTCATCGTCAATAACGTACAGATACCCGTACTGGTGATTGGCGTTGGTCATACGGTCGCCATCGCGGTCGTCATCGGTATCGAACATGGTAAGTGTAATCAGGTTGGTCTTCCCGTACATGCTACCGATCTCGGTTGCACCGACGGAGGTCCACTTCCATACGCTGGCGGCGCCGTCCTGACGTGTTTCGGCATCGGCGGTGCTGTCCCGCCACGAATAGTTGGCGACGTTGTCGGTCGTGAGTCCCGTAACCGCAACGTTCATCTGCGTGGAAGCATCGCTCGTACCGCGCGAGAGCCCGCTGTCGGCATCGTAGGCGCCGAACACCAGCCGGAAGGGCTTCTCGTCCCCTGCGTCCGCCAGGTAACCGTCGTAGATCGTGAACACGGCATTGGTCCCGCTACCGGTGAATGAACAATTTGTGCCGCCGTACTGGACGGCCAGCGGCCGGGACACATAGGGGCCGAGTACCGGATCATCGAACTGCAGGGCACCATGATCGGAAATGTCGTAAGCCTGGATGACGATCCGGACCCAGGCAGCATTGGCCGGGGAGGTGGATGTCAGGGAAACCCATGTCCAGGTCTCGCCGGGCTCGTCAAACTCATTCGTGCTCGCGTCAATCATCGTGCCGCTGCCGTCGTACCATTCGATCTTGATGGCCTGGTAGTCGGCCGTCCACTCGTTGCCAGGACCATCGCTCCAGAACCAGGCGCCCGCCCACCAGGTCACACCGGCGCCCCATTCGTTGGTGACTTCCTGCCAGAAACCGCCCTGATTGGTACTCATGTACCAGCTCCCGCAAATCGCCCCTTCCCACGAGCCGCTGATGCTTCTCCAATTAGTGCGCACTGCCGTTCCCCACTGGCCGCCGTGGGTATCCGGAGTGGCATACTCCCATGAGTAAGCATTCGTGGCGGTGCTGCCCTGGCGTTCGAAGCTGGCATTGCGCAGCAGACGCAGCGGCACCTCGGTTCCCACTGCGGGACGGTTGCTGTCATCGTCGAGGACCACCAACCACCCGAGATTTATGTTCGTGTCGGCCTGGTCGCTAGGTCGGTCCTCATCGGCGTCGAAGGCGTGAGCGGTTATGCGGTTGCTGTTGCCGGCCGCGCTGTAGAAGGACCCTATCTGAGCACGCGTAAAGTTGGTCCAGACCCAGTAATTGGTCGAGAGAGTCGCCAACTTGGTACGGCCCAGCGTCGGAGCACTGAAGTTGGTGCTGTAATTGGCGACATTGCTGACTATCACCGACCCGATAGTGATGTTGAGATTCGTGCTTGCATCGGATTCGCTGCGACTCAACCCGCTGACGGTATCGAATATCCAGGCCCTCAGCATAAAGGGCAGCCCGGTGCTGACGGCCGCCAGCGTGCCGTCATCGGTGACGAAGCGCTGATTCACGTTGGTGTAATCGTTGGTGTCCTCGACCCAAATATTGGTGCCGCTGTATCCCAGAAGCGGATCACCGCCGGCATAGACCTGCAAACCCACGTGGTTGGTGAACGAGGGGGTGTTGGTACGAGCGCGTGGTCCGCTGGCATCATCGTCGCTGACGGCGAAGAAGCCGAACTGCCAGTTGGTATATCCCGGCATGCGGTCATCGGCGCGATCATCGTCATTGTCGTAGGGCACGGTCACCAAGATCGGATTGGTCGAACCGCTCGTACCGAAAATCTCGCCAACCGCTTCGTAGCTCCAGGGATCCGTGAAAAGCCAAACGTTGCTGGCGCTGCTGTCGGCGGAATCGGCGCTGCTGCCGGTGAGGTAGAAATGGACTACATCATTGGTGGTGAAATCCTGAATACTGAAATGCATGTTGGTTTCATAGCCGTTGGTACCGCGCGGTATCCCGCTGCCGGTATCGCGCACGTAAAAGCTGAACCACAGCTCGTTGCTGGACGATATGTTGCGCAACTCGTCGTCGCTGAGTGTGAAGATGCGGTTGGTGGAGCTCCCGGAAGTATATTGACTGCTGAAGTTGGTGCCGTCACTCACCATGAACGTTTCCATGTACTTCCAGTTCGTGGGCGCTTCCGTATCGTCATCAACCATGTGTATGTATCCGAAGACCTCGTTGCTCAACCAGAGCCGGTCATCGGTCCGATCATTGTCGGCATCCGGCGCCGTGACGTAGATCGGGCTGTACCATCCGGTGGATCCGAAGAGATCGCCCAGCTCGGCATAACTATAGGACTGTGCCCAACGCCAAACGCTTGAGGCCGTACTGGCATCCTTAGTCTGAAGGAACGTCGAACTGTGGTCGGAATAGTAATGCTCCACGTCATTGGTGGTGAAATGCTCAATGCTGATGTGCAAATTGGTCTCATAGCCGTTGGTTCCACGCGGAATCCCGCTGTCGGCGTCGTAAGCCTTGATATGAATCTCCAGCGGGTTGTTGCTGAGGTTCCCCATCTCGCCCTCGGTCAAATCGAATACGCGGCTCATCCCCGTGCCCGAAGAAGGTGTCTTATTGGTACCGCCCACGTACACCTGCGTCACTTTCTGGGTGGTTGGGGCGGCCTCGTCGTCGTCGCGGATCCAGATGAAGCCGAACTGAAGGTTGCTGCGCCAGAGATTGTCGTAGAGGCGGTCGTTGTCGGCGTCGGGTATGTCGGCCGTCACCAGATGACTGTCACCCGTGGTGCCGTAAAGATCGTCTATATGGGAAAGTGAGAACGATGTCCATGTCCAGAGACTGGTGGAGTAGTCCACGGTCGTATCAGCCGTGCTGGCGGCGGCGTTGTAGTGGGCAACGTCGTTGGTCGCCAGCCCGTCAATGGAAACGTTCATGTTGGTGGTGACCGTGTTGGTTCCGCGGTTGATTCCGCTGCCG
>JAOZMZ010000013.1:0-12939 GCA_029934055.1 Kiritimatiellia bacterium | reverse complement strand
CCGCTGCCGCTCTTCATCGTCGTGCCGATTAACACCGTAAAGGACGAATTTTGGACGAAATTGGTGGTTCCCGGCTGCGGCTGGACGGTATCATCATCCTCCACCTTCAAATAGCCGAAACGCTGATCAATAATCTCCAGCCGGTCGTTTACGCGATCATCGTCGGCATCGCGGATCGTCGCCTTCACCAGGTTGGAGCCGGCATCCACTAATACCCCGATATCCGCCGGATGCAGCAGACCCCACTTCCATACATTCGTCGCGGTGGAAAGCGTCGAGTCGGCGGTGCTGTCACCCGGTGCGTAGTTGACGACGTTACTGGTGGCCCAAGTGCCCACGCTGACGTTCATATTCGTTTCCGGCGCGTTGGTGCCGCGCGCCAGGCCGCTGTCGGCATCGTAGGCGCTGAAAATCAGGCGCAGCGGATTTGTGTCGCGCGGCTTGAGCACCAGGTTGTCGAACATCAGATCACGATCCGAATCCGAAGAAGGATTCGCCTGTTCCATCAACACCACGGCCCGCACGAAGGCCGCACTGGCCGGCGCGGTCACCGAACGCAGGTAAAAGGTCTGCCAGTTGGTGGTAAGCTGGGAAACGATGTTGGAGAACACCGTCGCCGAAAGATCGTTGGTGGCGCTGTCCTTGAACTCGATCTTGATATGGACGTTGGTGGCTCCGAAGTTCGCCATTTTGCGGCCGCGCAGGCTGAACTCGTAGACACTACCGGTAACCGCGGGGCAATCCTGATAGACGCCACCCTGGGCGTTGGTCCAGCCGTAAATCAGCAAGCCGTTGGTGCCCAACTCGGCGGCCGTGCCGGAGCCGGTCACGTTGTCCCAATAACTATAGCCGTTCAAGCCGTCCTCGAATCCGGGATTGGTTAGCAGGTTGGTGCCGCCGACCAACGCCAAATCGCCGTCCTGGACGGTGTAAACCGCGTTGGTGGTTGCATCAGACCCTGCATAGTTGGTGCTGCCGATCATGACCGCCAGGGGACGTGTGACCGCATTGGAGGTCAGGACCGGCGAAGCACTGTCATCGTCCGCCACCGTGAACTGCAAGTCCTGGTCCGCGGTCACAGCCCGGTCAAGCGACACCGTCATGCCGTTGGCGACGGCGTAACCGCGGTCGTAGTCGTAATCCTGCGCGCTGACTGTTATGTGCCACGTGCCGGTCATATTGTTGGTATAGACCACCGCGCTGACGTTATACTCCACTGCGGTCACATACCGGGACCCATTGCCTGCCACTGCAAACAGGCTGGTTGGAGAGTGCGGATAATTTTCGATACCCGCATTGTTGTTGGCCGGATCCAGGAGGTCCCAGTTGGGGACGACATTGCCTAAATTGGCCCACACGTTGCTGCTGTTATTGTAATTGGTAATGAAAACTCCTGATCGGTCGTTCCATTGATAGGCAAAGTCGAACCCGTTGGTAACCTCGTCGTCCCTCAATGTAAGGTTGTTCGTCGCACCAAAAGTATAGTTGGTTCCAACGTAAAGGAGGGTAGCCCCCGGGCCGTTAATATCGTCGTCCTCCAGAATCCACAGACCCACCTGCCGGTTGGTGATCCATTCACGGTCGTCGTTGCCGCGATCGGTATCGTCATTGGGAGCTGACAAGTAGATATAGTTGCTGCCGGCCTGAAGTATCTGAGATACCTGTCCGGTCTCGGTGAAGCCTGGATCGTCAAAGGTCCCTCCCACGGTGAAGTTGGAAACGTGGGCGAAGACACTGGTAGCGCCGCTCACCGTAGTGTCCGCGGAACTGAGATCGTTGCTGAAGGTGTCGTAGATATCCTGCAGCTCCCCAATCGCGCCGATATCGTAATTCATCTGTTCGTACTGGGTACTGCGCTGCACCCCGCTGATGGGGTCGTAGAGATTGAAGACGAATTTCAGCAGCAGATCCTGGTCAATGCGCGCCAGGTCACCGTCCCACAGGTGGAACACCGCATTGGTTCCGCTCCCCTCCGCATAGGCGCTCTTGCCGTCGAATACTATATCCATCACCACGTTGGTCTGTGCATACAGTTCGGCATCGTCCAGCCGGATCGCACCGTTACTGCCGACGTCGCTGGCCGCAAACACGAAACGCGCCCAGATCGTACCGGCCGGTGCGGTACCGGTCACGGAATGATAAGTCCAGGTATCCCCCGGCTCGTCAAAGGTGTTCGTCACTGCGCCCACTCTATCGCATCCAACTTCATTGTAACAGGTATTGGAATAGAATTCGATCTTGATCTCCAGCAGGCCGGCGGTGAATTCATTCGTCCCCGGTGGATCACTCCAGAACCAACCGCCCGCTACGTAAACGATGCCCTCTTCAGCGGGGATTTCCTGCCACAACCCACCGTTATCGGCACCAGCCCACGTCCCCCGGATGGCGGCATGATTAGTGTCACCATCGCCGTAGCCGCCCCAGTGTTCCCAACTGGCAGTACCCCAACGGGCGGCATGGCAGTCAGGGTCGCCCCATGTCCAATGGTACACATCGTCAGACGACACCTCCGAGCCGACCTCAAAATCGGAATTGTAGAGGAGATTGGCCGGCTCCAGTACGCCGTCTGAAACCGGTGGACTGGTGTCATCGTCAATAACGTGTATGAATCCGAACTGCACGTTACTGCGCCAGAGAGTGTCGCCGGCACGGTCACTGTCCGCATCCGGAATATCCGCCCGCACGATGTGGCTGTCACCGGTGGCTCCGAAGAGGTCTGTGATCTGCGCCTGACTGAACGAGGTGAAGGCCCACAGGCTCGTCGAACTGCTCACGGTGGTATCCACGTCACTGGTCGGATTCGGGCTGTAATGAGTGACGTCGTTGGTGGCGATGCCGCCGATGCTGACGTTCATATTGGTATCCGGCGTATCTTGGCCGCGGCTTATGCCGCTCTCGTCCCACACGTTGAAGCTGAAGAATATCGGGTTGGAATTCGTAGCCTCGGCCAAGGCGCCGTCACTCACGGTATAGACGATGTTGGACGTGCCGGCTCCGGACTCCACGGGCGCGGTCGCCCCGTCCACCATTACTACCAGCAGGCCGTTGGTGGGATAGCTGGTATCGTCGTCGTTGATCACCATGGCGATGATCTGGCTGGCCGTCAGCGAGTCGCCCGGGCGGTCATCGTCATAGTCCACTACGGAAACCATCGTCGTCCAGGTTTCATTGATGGTGGGCGTGAGCGAAATGTTCGTGGCGGCCAAACCTTCCGCCGCGTTCTTGGCATCACCGTCACTGCTCGGTCCGGTCTCGAAGAAGCGACTGGTAACCACACTGCCGGATGCGTCGTAAACCGTCAGCGTCGGGGCATTGTTGCCGCCGCCGACGGCATAGATGCCACTGTCGGAATCCTGCACCAGACCAGTAATAGAGACGCCGCCGGCCAGGTCGCCGTCGCTCAACTGCACCTCGCCGCGCACGGTCACGCTGAATTTCCAATCCATGAACGTCAGCGGATCGTCGGAGACGGTCCAGTTGGCGTAGGCGCAGATACTGGTCGAAAGGTCGCTCTTCGAGCCCCGCAAGCCGTTGGTATAATACCCGTTGTCTCTTTCGGGAGTGCCGATATTTACGGCGTTTACGCCGTTGGTGAGGCCCGGAGGCAGGGCCGTCTTATCGCTGTCGGCCCCGGCATCCTGCCAGCCGCCGGAATTGGCGTTTATCGCAAAGAGAAACTTCGGGCTGGATTCATCGCCTTGATAGGCGAGGATCTGGTCGCCGGAAGCAGACAGCAAGAACCCCGCATCGAATTCCTCAATAGTTCCGATACTGACCTCATTATCGTTGGTGATGCTGATTACAGTTCCGGCGGCCACGGCAGCGTTGGAAGGTGAAGTCCAGCGCAAGCGCCCCTCACTGGCCGTACCCCAATCACCGGTCGAGCTGTCCCAGCCGATGTCGCTGAACTTGATCTCGGTGGCCGGCGGCAAATTGACCAGGGCGACAAACGCAAAGTGCTTGGTGGTGTCGGACTGGTATCCGACGATGGCAATGTCACCGGCTGAAAGATTCGTCGTATCCACGGCGTCACTCTCGACAACGAAGGAATGCAAGACGGCCAACCGCGTATCATCGTCGCTGACGTTGAAGGCCAGCACATTGCTGTTGACCACCGTCTCATTGTCGCTGGCCCGATCCCAGTCGTAGTCGCTCACACTCACCCTGGCGGTCCAGGGACCCAACACGCGATCGTCATACGGGATGCTGACCGAGGCGCTCACCCCCGTCCAGTCGAGTCCGTCACCATCGGCCGGTGCTACGTCGAAAAGCTGATCCGCCAGAATCTCCCCGTTGGTGCTCCACATATCGTAGTTGACACCAAAATCAGACCCTGCCGCCGTACTGTTGCTGTTGATTCCGCTGCCTACATCACGCACCATTCCCGTCAGGGTAAATCCCGCCGCCAGGTCGGCATCCGTAATGTTGGTCGAACTCCCGATACTGAATCCGGCCAATTCGGGGGTATTGGTATCATCGTCTATCACCCGCAGATAACCGAAAAGCATGTTGGTAACGCTGAGCTGGTCGTCCACCCGGTCGAAGTCCGCATCCCGCACCGTGGCCCGCACCGCGTTGGAGCCGGCCGCATACATTGCGTCTATGGCGTTGGAATTGACCGATGCCAGACTCCAAACACTGGTAGCCGTAACCACACGCGTATCGGCGAAGGACGAACTCTTGGTCGCATCGTAGTCACTGACGTCGTTGGTTACCAGATTCTGAACCGAGATGTTCATCTGGGTGGTGACGTCGCTTGTTCCACGCGAAAGTCCGCTGTCGCCTTCACTGTCGGTGTCGAATACGCGGAAGGCCATATCCAGCGGATTTCCGCCACCCACCTGGGCCAGGTCACCGTCGGTAAGCGTAAACACGGCGTTGGTGGAAGCGACCGCCCCGAGATCGTAGTCGCCGGGATAGTTGGTGGAGCCGATCTTTATTCCCAACGGACGCGGTGCCTCGGTCAGGTCCACGCTGTCAATGTAAAGATTAGTGCTGGGCGCGTTCGATCCCCAGTCATAACCGAAACTGGCGCGCACTTCCACCGTGCCGGTGGGGGCGGCCGCCGCATGTGTGAAAAGCTGCCAGTTGGTGGTGAGTTGACTGAGAATGTCAATCTGGTTGGACACGATCATGTCGGTCGCAGACCAGAATTCCAGCTTCATGTAAACCCGACCGGCATTGATCGCGTTGGTGGTGCGCTTGCGGGCGTAGAAAGCCACCTTGTAGATATTGGACGGAGAGGCGTTGGTGAATCCCTGCCAGATGTTACCCCACGAATTGGTCTCCGTGACGAATTCCACGCCGCCGGTGCCTGAATAGGCGGCATCACCGTTGAAATAGACATAATCGGTCCAAGTCCAATAGTTGGTGCCCTCCTCGAATCCGGGGTTCTTCAACATGTTGTTGGTTCCGTAGATCGAGGGATAGGTCGTGTCGTCGTCAACAACATGAAACGAGAGCTGCTGGTTGGTGGTCACCGCCCGATCGAGAGGCACCCGGTCGCCGTTGTTCTCGGGATCCGGTTCGGTTCCCTTGTCATTGTCCTCATCTTCCCCGCTGACGGTAAGGTAATATTCGTGATCGAAGTTCAAGTTGGTGATGAAAAATGCCCGGTGATTATAGGTGGTGACGCTGCCAGCGCCGTTGTATCCGCTGAAGTTGGTGAAGACCTGATCCCAGCCGTAATAGGTCGTTGAAACCCCCGGATCAACGTCGGCCACGTCCCAGTTGGGAATCACCCGGCCGTGTTCGGAGTAAATGTTGTCACTGGCATACGGCGGATGGTTGGTGAGGAAGACGCCGCTGGCGTCGGTCCAGGTGACGGCGATATCCACCGGGTTATTGGAGTCCGCCAGTTCTCCATCATAAATGTTGGTCTTCAATCCACTGACACCGGGCTGATAGTTGGTGCCGATGTAGTAGAGGCTGGCCACCGGCCCGGCCGTGTCGTCGTCGGCCGCGCCGAACTGGAACATGTTGGTGGCCGAAACGCCGGAAAGCGCGCCGGCCATATCACGCGCGCGCACCCGCCAGTACCACTGGGTGGCGCCGCTGCCGAGCAGGTTGGTGACGCTGAGATACATGTTGGTCGCCACCCAATTGGGATCATTGGTGTGACGCACGTTGACGCGATAGAAGATCGTACCATTCTCGCCACCGTTGAAGTTGGCGTTGGTACTCAGCTCGAACAAGTACCCGGTGACTTCTTCCTCGGTATCCGTACTCACCGTCCATTCGAACGGGCCCGCGCCCGTCTCGATCACGGCTCCGTTGGTGGGAGAAATCAATGTCGGCGCCAAAGGCGGCTGGTTGGGGGCAATACCGTCGGAATCGAAGTAGACGTCGAAATAGCTGTCAATGTCACCGTCGCTTATATCCTCATCCCAGGCGTTGAGGGAAAGATCGCCGGCATTGACACCGTAGGGATACAAGGAAAGCGAGTCCAGGGCGTCGCTGCCGTCATAGTTGGTGGTCGAATCACCGTTGTTGGCGTAGATCTGGGCGTTCTGGAAGGTCGCCACGGTGAAACGCGCGGTCACATCGCCGGAAAGTAAAAGGTCGGCACGCGGAATCTTGAATTCCATCACGTTGTCGGTCGCGTTCCATACGGTGGCGGTCTCGGCCCCCGTCGGCGGTGCATACCAACTGGTCCCATCGTCGGCATACAGCTCGATTCTCTGGCCGGTCCCGTTGATGTTATGGACGATGATCTGGCGCTCCGGATAATGCATGGCGGCGTTGCCGTTGGTGTAGTAACCGTCGCCCATGGCGGTATCGGAATCGTCCGCGATCCAGTTCATGTTGGTGTCGCCCGCGTCCTGGTCCACGTCAACCCCGATGGCCACATAAGGATGCGCAAAATCAAAGATGTTCTGCATATGCACCATGAAGTAGACGTCATTGGCATCGGCGTAGATTCTTAATTCCCACATATCGTTATTGACGTCGTTGGTGCCCGGAACCGTACGCTGTTCCCATTTACGGTCGCGCCAGATGAACTCATCGGCGTCTATGGTGGATGATTCGTCCACGGTCGGCGAGATCCCCATCCAATCGTTGGTGTCGCCGTCAACAGTCTTGCTCACCCCGCCGGTAACGACGATATAGCCGTACTGCTGATCGGTAATGGAAAGCTGGTCGCTGCTGCGGTCGGTATCCGCATCGAAAATCGTAACGGTGATCTTGTTCGTGCCGGAGTTGCGTAATTGTTGTATCTGGGAAGCCGTCAGCGAAGTCCACTTCCACGTATTGGTGGCCGTGCTGAGGGTCGAATCCGCGCTGCTTTCACCGGCGACGTAATGGGTGACGTCGTTGGTGGCCACGTGCGGGAAGTCCACGTTCATCTGGCTGGAGCTGTCGTTGGTGCCGCGCGAAAGTCCGCTGTCGGCGTCGTATGCACTGAAGACCAGGCGCAATGGATTGGTCGCGCTCACCGACTCCAAGGCGGCCGAATCAATATAGAACTTCGCATTGGTGGTGCTCACGTCCGGCGTGGGCGTATACCACGTCGCGCCGATGGCCACCGCCATAGGCCGGCCGATGGCATTGGATGCAATCAGAGGATCGGTGGTGTCGTCGTCCACCACCGTGAAACTCACCACGTTGCTGTCATACAGCGCGAGGGAGTCGTTGGAACGATCGAAATCGTTGTCTTCCACACTGACATGAACCTTGTAGGTGCCCAGATCGATATTCGTGCTGCCGCTGTTGTACCCGGGAACCGGCACGCTGCTTTGATCCAGTGCCGCGGGGCTGGCCTGCCCGCCGCCGTCACTCGGCCGATTGCTGAAGACACAGTTATTGACGATCACCGCGCCGGCGTTGTTGAGCACGTCGAAATTGGGGGAGAAGTCCGGCCCGGTGATATCACTCGCCCCGGCGTCGTTGATACCGCTGCCGGTATCCTGGACCAAACCGGTGATGCTGTAGGCGCCGGAGGCGATCTGTCCATCGGTCACGTTGGTCCCCCCGTTGACGGCAAAGCCACTCACAACCGGGCAATTGGTATCGTCGTCGGTCACCTTCCAGTAACCGTACAAACGGTTGCTGGCACTCAAACGGTCGCCACTGCGGTCGTCGTCGGCGTCATAAATCGTCGCCGAGACCGCGTTGGATCCGGCGCCGTAGAGGGTGTCTATCGCGGCGGCGGAAAGCTCGATGAATTTCCAGGTGCTGGTCGCCCCGGCATTGTAGGTATCGCTGAAAGAACTGCTGTCGGCGGAAGAATAGTTGGTGACGTTGTCGGAAATCCACGAACCGACATCTACGTTCATCTGCGTATTGGCATCGGTCGTTCCCCGTGAAAGCCCGCTGCCCTCGTCAAAAGCGCGGAAAACGATGCGCAACGGATTGGCCGTGCTGACATTGGCCAAATCGCCGTCACTGACGGTGTAAAGCTTGTTGGGTCCGTCGCCGTCGCCGCTGCCGGGGTAGTTGGTCGTGCCGATCCGGATCTCCATCGGCGTCACGGGGCTGAGATAGGCGTCGTCCGCCTGAAGCGCCCCGTTGGGGCCCACCCCGTTGGCCTGGAATGTGAAACGTATCCAGGCCGTGTTCGCCGGCGAGGTGGCCGTCACGGAAATCCAGGTCCAGGTCTCGTCGGGATTCGCAAAGACGTTGGTGTTGCCGCCGATCTGGTTGCCGCTGCCGTCGCGGAACTCGATGTGCACGTTCTGCGAGGACGACGTCCATTGATTGGCGCCGTCATCGTTCCAGAACCAGGCCCCACCTTCCCAGACCGTACCCACCGCATAAGTGTTGGTGACCTCCTGCCAGAACCCGCCCTCGGTGTCGCCGGCCCAGGAGCCGCGGATGGCGGCCTCGTTTGTGTCCCCGGAAGGATACCCGCGCCAGTGCTCGCGCGAGGCCGTACCCCAATAGCCCCCGCGCGTGTCGGGCGTATCATACTCCCAGTGGTAGGCGCGTAAGTCGGAGCTACCGGTGATCTCGAAGTCCGCGTTGCGCAGCAACGAGCCGTCGTGAGGCGGGACGATGTCATCGTCCGTAACCGCCAGATAGCCGAACTGCGCATTGGTGACGATCAGGCGGTCGTCGCTGCGGTCGTTGTCAGTATCGAAGAGCGAAGCCGTGATGCGGTTGGTCCCCATCATATCCCCGATCTGGGTCGCGGTGAATGAAGTCCAGCGCCAGGTGCTCGTGGCGCCGACATCGAAAGTGTCCGCATAGGCCGAACTTTCCGTGGCATAGTAGTTGGCCACGTTATCCACGGTAAAGGCCGAGGAACTATTGGTGATATCCACGTTCATCTGCGTGTTGGCATCGGTCGTGCCGCGCGAAAGCCCGCTCTGGATATCGTAGGCCGCCAGGCGCAGCCGAAAGGGATTACCAGCCGACACGTTTGCGAGATCACCGTCAGTCACTGAGATGACGGCGTTGGTGAAATCACCCGAGGCGCTGTAGTTGGTGGAGCCGATCTGCACCCCCAAAGGACAACTGCCGCAACGTGCCATAACCGCATTATCCAGAAAAGCCCGGCCTTCATAGCCGCCGGTGCTGTCGTTCCAGATCAGAATCAGGTACTTGTTGGTAACCGTGCCCACGGGCGTGGTGAAGTCCTTGGCGAAACTCTGCCAGTTTGCGGTCAGCTCACCGACAAAGTTGGTTTCGAAGTTGGCGATGTTGGTGCCGCCGCTGTCATAGCATTCGACCTTCAGGAAAACACCCACCGGATCGAGGTCCCCTTGCTTCTTGGCGCGGATGGAAATCATATAGCGCGTGCTCTCCGCTACCGGCAATAATTGAAAGTAGCCCGCGCTCTTGCCGCCTGCCCCGCCGTCGAAATTGGTGAACCAGATCCCGTAGTCGCCGTTCTCGGCCGCCAGATAGGACGCCCCGGCTATGTCGTCGTCGTCCCACTTAGTCCACCCGGCCGCATTGGTCTCGAAGCCGGGATTGACCAGCAGGTTGGTCCCGAAATAGCCCACCATAGGATCGCTGTAGTCGTCGTCGCGCACCACCATGTAACCGAACTGGTGGTTGGTGGATATCGCCCGGTCGTTGGAGCGGTCGTTATCGGCATCGAAAAGCGAGGCCGTGACCCGGTTGGTACCCATCAGGTCACTGATATCCGAAGCCGTCAACGATGTCCACTTCCACGTGCTGGTGCAGCCGCCTTCAAAACTCGCCGAATAAGCCGCGCTTTCGGCGGAATCGTAGTTGGCGACGTTGTCCACCGTGAAGCTCGCACTGCCGTCGGTATTGGTGATATCCACGTTCATCTGGGTATTGGGGTCCGTACTGCCGCGGGAAAGACCGCTGCCCACGTCGTAGGCGCCGAATCGCAGGCGGAGGGGAGCGCTGGCGCTGACATTGGTCAGATCGGCATCAGTGAGATAGAAATTGGCGTTGGTGGTATAGTCGCTGGCACTGTAGGAAGTAGTGCCCACACTTATCTCCAAAGGCGCGGCGCGGCTGACGGCGATATCATCAAAGTAGGCCCGGTCGCTGCCGGCGACGTTGTCCCAGACCCCGATGACCGGTCGCACGTAGACCACGCTGCTGGCCGGCGAAGTTGCGATTACGCTGAAAGTCTGCCAATTGGTGGTCAAAGAGCTGCTTATATTGACCTCGTTCTGTCCACCTACGTCGGTGCCGCCCGAGTCCTTGAATTCCAGCTTGATGTAATTGTTGACTACGCTGTAGTCGGCATCCCTGCGGGCACGCACGGTCATCACGTAGATGGTGCTGTTGGTCCCGTAGCTATCCCGATAATATCCGCCCTGCCCGTTTTCCTCCGTGTAGATTGCTCCGGTCCCGCTCTGCCCGTTGCTGGAACTGTTGCCGATGCCGTAGCCGTAGGTGATCCATCCGGCCGCATTGGTCTCGAAGCCGGGATTGCCGACCATATTCTCCCACGAAACGCGCGGCGGCGCCGTATCGTCGTCCACCACGGTGAACGTCATGGGCGTACCATCTTCCAGAACCGCGGTGTTGGTCACTGCCGCCGCGTTCGAACTGATCATGCTCACGCGGGTGGTGTATACCCCCAGAACCACCACGGATGAATCCGCCCCGGAGTGCGTACTGTTGGACGCTACCACCGTGGTGCCGGTCGCCTGGTAAGTAAAAGACGCATAAACCTGGTCAGTAAGGATTTCCGTTCCACTGGGATTCAGAATATCGAAATTCGGCTGGAAATACGGCGAGGTGGTGTTGGTCGTCTCCACCCCGTCGTCACAGTGAATCCAGTGGACCACGCTGAAGGTTCCGCCGGTGACCTGACCATCGGTGACGTCCTGTCCGCCATTGATCGAGTAGTTGGTTACCACCGGCGGCGCGCTAGGCCACAGAACCGCGTCGTCCAGCTGCAGGGCCCCGTCGGCACTCACGCCGACGGACTCCGCGTGCCACCGCACCCACGCCACGTTGGCGCCAGCGGTAGCGGTCACCGAGTAGTAGGTCCAGGTTTCTCCCGGATTGCTGAAGCTATTCGTGTTGCCGCCCACGCGTGTCCCCGAACCGTCATAAAACTCCACCTTGATACGGCTCGCCGCGCTGGTGAAGAAGTTGTCGTTCCAAAACCAGGCGCCCGCCTCCCAAATGGTACCGTTATCGTAGTCGTTGGTGATTTCCTGCCACCAGGCCCCATCACTGCCGCCGGCCCAGGTGCCCTTGATGGCTGCCTCCCACTCGTCGCTGTGCGCCCGCCAAGTCTCGCGGGAAGCATTATTCGAGTAATTGCCGTGCGTATCCGGGTCGCCGTATTTCCAGTTGTAGGCGCCGGCATTGGGGGCATTGGTGGTCGGAGGCACCTCGAAACCGGGATTCTTCAGCAAGGTACGCAGGACATAGTGCTCCACAGCAACGTATTTTTCTATCGCCCCGGCGTCGAAATTCTGCACCCCCGAAGACGTGCCGCTGATGGTTCCCGTTTCCGTGTTGGCGAAGGTTCCCACCACCCACTTGATCGTGCTGCCGAATTTGATCCTGCTGCCGATCGGAAGCACCAGGACGGTGTTGGTCGCGATCGAGCTTATCTCCACGAAGCTGCGCGTGGTCCAGTTGTTGGTGGTGTACATGAACCACAATTCCTCGTTGGACCCGGACTGCTCGGCGCTGGACTTGGAATTCAGGTAGACGTTCGTCAAATCGTTCGAAGCCACCGGCGAACTGAAGGTTACCAGAGTTCCGACGTGGTTGACCTCGTTGACCGCAAACGCCGCCATGGAATCGTTTCCACTGTCGGCCAGCACATTGCCGGTATCAGTAATGTTGAAGATGTACCACTTACCTGTTTCCGTGTTGTCCACGTGGATGTCCACCGGGTTAGTGTAACTTGCCGAAAAGCTGCTGCCATCCATCCTGACCCGGCTGTCCCAGACGACCGAATTGTTGGGCGAATCTGTGACGCCCCCTATGTTGGCTCCGACTTGATAGCCCCACCAGTCCCATTCCCATTTCATCCAAATCTTGTCGACCGTATTGGTGATGATATAGCGGGCCTGATACTGTATCT
This sequence comes from Kiritimatiellia bacterium, assembly GCA_029934055.1. GTDB lineage: Bacteria > Verrucomicrobiota > Kiritimatiellia > B70-G9 > B70-G9 > JAOZMZ01. The sequence goes on along the minus strand of JAOZMZ010000013.1, from coordinate 461 downwards.
GCCCGTTGGTGGTCGGGGTACACTGTATCGTACCATCAGTATTGTTGGTGCTCCAGCAGTGCCACTGTAACGGCCCGTTGTATGTCGCCCCGAGGGCGGCGCCCGCCCATACGAGAAAAAGCAGGAGCGCCGCTGCGGCCAAGCGCCCCGCGCCCGCCGGCCGCAACGCCCGCCGGGCCCTGCGCCGGCCACCTGTCTCCCGCCCGGAAAAGGACCCAAAACCCACCGCCTCGCGAGAAGTTTGCCGCCGCAAAAACTTCCAAACATTGGAAATTCCCGCCGCAAAAACTTCCAAACATTGGAAATTTCGAAGCAGAAAACTTCCAATCATTGGAAAAACCGCCGGCAAAACTTCCAAACATTGGAAACTTCCACCCTAAAAACTTCCAAACATTGGAAAAACCCCCGCCAAAACTTCCAATCATTGGAAAAACTTATAGAAAAACTTCCAAACATTGGAA
>JAOZMZ010000108.1 GCA_029934055.1 Kiritimatiellia bacterium | reverse complement strand
AGAAGAATCCACCGCCGCCGCAATCAGGCAGCACGCCCATCTCATCAAACGCGTTTCCCCCGACCGAATCCGCAGGGAATTGACCCGTCTCATGATCGAATCACCCGGACGAGCCGGCAGGGGATTCCAGATTCTTCACGAACTCGAACTGCTGATCCACCTTCTGCCGGAGGTTGAAATGCTCTCCGGACAGGAACAACCCACGCGCTATCATCCCGAAGGCGACGTTTTTACTCATACCGTCATGATGCTCGACGCGATGCGTTCTGCCGACCCGGTGCTCGCATGGTCGGTTCTGCTTCACGACATAGCCAAGCCTCTGACCGCCCGATACGGAAGCGACCGTGACGGCACCCCCCGCATACGATTTGATGAACACGCCCGCCGCGGGGCCGAAATCGCCCGCGATATACTCACCCGCCTGAGGTTCAGCCGCCGTGAAATAGCGGATATATCATTCATAATCGGCAACCACATGCGCTTCATGGACGTGCGCAATATGCGCCGCTCTACACTCCTGCGCCTTGTGAGCGCACCCACATTTCCCACGGAATTGGAACTCCATCGTCTCGACTGTCTCTGCAGCCATGGAGACTTGTCAAACTACCGGTTTCTGAAGTCTTTTTCCGAAGGCCTCCGGGGAGATACCCGCCTACCCTCCCGCTGGATCAACGGACATGACATTCTGGCCCTCGGAGTCGCCCCCGGCCCGCGTGTCGGCGAACTTCTCAAAAAGGCCTACGAAGCTCAACTCGACAACCGCTTCAGCGACCGTCAGGCCCTTTTGCAATGGGTCCGCGAGCTTGTATCTCAAGGCCCAGGAACCCCGGGCCGCCGTGAGAATCCGCCTGACGGGCACAGGCAACCCCCATCAAGAAAATCATCAACATGAAAATCTCGCTGTCACCGAAATTGTATTCCACCATCCCATTCGCCAGCAGGCCGATAAAAGCCCCCCAGGCCCCCACCGGCACCCACAACCGCGTGGTATCACCTTCTTTTCCCGGCGGACGGCACCGCCTGAAGAGCAGGTAACCCGCCAAACCGATCATCAGCATCCATGCCCCCACTCCCGGCCAGCCCGTCTCCAGGGCAATTTCAAGCACATTGTTGTGCAGATGAGAAAGCTTCCTTTGCACGCCCGGAGCGATTCGGCGAAAATCGGCGTTGCGCGGTGCACCGAGCCCCATTCCCCAAGGGTACCGCCGCAATATCACCGGCGCCACCCTCGTCCACAATACGTACCGCCCTCCATAGCTCGTGCCCCATTGCTCGCGGACCTGTGCCCATCTGTGGCGTACCGGAGCAAACAACGTGCTCCCCACCGCAATCAGCAACAGAATCAATACAATCCGCCGCGCCCTTCTGAATACCGGCGCCATCGCTCCGGCGCCTATCAGGGAAGCCACCCATACCCCGCGTTTGAAATGAAGAATCAACCCCGCACAGCATACCAGCATTGCAACCCCCCAAACACTCTTGAGACGCCCCCGCCCGCTGGCCAACGCCGCCCCTACAAACAGTACCGCTGTCATGTAAAACTGGGGATCCCGCATATTCCCCGTCTCGTAAAGTTTAACACCGCCGTGTACCTCTATCGGCACCCTCACAATGTCGTACAATCCCAACAGCACCGCCCCAAGCACAAATGCTCGAAAGGCGCGGTCGGCGGTTTCCCCTCCATCTTCCACAGCACTGATGATGTAAGCAACCGCCGGAATGCACCCCAGTAGTATCAGGCGGTGACAATGCTCCAGGCTGACCTCCGGACGCGGCCCCAGGGCCGACGCCGCCACCGCCAGCAATGCAAACACCGCCACCGGGATCACAAGTACGCAGGACTTCAATGCGCCCCAAAGACGCCCATCACGCACGACAGAGATCACCCACAAGAACACCAGCAGATACGCCAGCGGTTCCGCCACCGCTATCGTAATGGGCAGGCTGAAGCAGAATGCCAGCAACACCCCGCGCAGGATGCCTTGTAACCGGCCGTATCGCTTTTCCATCTCGTTTCTCATTGAACAATCGTAACGTCTTCGCCACAAGCGCCGTCGTCACTTCGACGGGGGAGCACTTCATCGTGCTTCTCAAGATAGCGTAACAACGCCTCACGTACACTCATATGTGTCAGCTGCATCCTTGCGTGAGGATCAAGAGCGGCCGACCTCAAGGCAGCGTAACGTCCGTCACCGGGCGAAAGCAGGTAGCTGTTTACTGCCACTCTCAACCTTCTCCTTCCGTTCAAGGCGGCCCCCCGCAGTTTCAACCGTCCGACCGTCAATCTTCCCTCGGCATCCCTGCCCAGTTCATATTGGAGCCCCCAAATCCCCAGGACTCCCCGCCCCCCAAAATTCCGCGCGTTTTCCCCCAGTACGCCGCGCAGGGCAGCCGCATCCAAATATATCACCCCAATCTTATCTTCATAAGGGACAATCCTCCAGACGTCTTCGGTTCTCACCGGCCCAGTCTCCAATTCCTCATCGTTATACAGTCCTTGAATCACCACATCAGCCTTGACGGCCTCTGCCATCGCGGAACACACAAGCTGCTGAATCTCAGACTGACCAGGACGATATTGGCGGGAAGAAAAACGTCGTCCCGCATGGCCGACAACTCTCCGCATGAATGCGCTTATTCGGGCCACATCCCCCGCCATGTCACCCGGAACCCCGCCGCCCGTCTGCTCATCAGATGCCCCTCTCTGCAGCAAATACGACTCCTGCCGCACTAACCGCCGCACGGTGGTGTCGTACAGTAACTTCACCTCGCCCATCGCACGCCCGCAGCACCCAGCCTGAAGATAGACGGCCTCGCCCATCCTCCTGCCGCTGATGAAACGATGTGTCCCCCCGCCGAGGATCACGTCAACCGTCGGGAACATCTTCGCCACCCGATTCGGAGGACTGAACCTGTCAACCGCCGAACGCAGTCCCCGCCGCATCACTACGACCGTCACCGCCGCCCCCTCAGACCTTGTCCGCGGCATAATTTCCCTCAAAGCGTCCCGCTCGTCCACAAAGGTGAAATCCGACAGGTAGCCGGGAGGGAACCAGCGCGGCGCATCCGGATCCGTCAGGCCGATCAGCGCCACGCGCACACCATCAAATTCCCTGATAAGGTAATCTTGAACATGGGGCGGCGCCCGCAGATTGCC
>JAOZMZ010000107.1:1245-3318 GCA_029934055.1 Kiritimatiellia bacterium | reverse complement strand
CGGATTCTTTCCTGCTTCTCGCGTACGCTCTCGGATCCTGACACTGTCGGGGAGCTGATGAAGACCACGGACCCGGCGGAACTGAGAACCGTCTTTCTCAGAGAGGCCGCCGCCCGCCTCGCTCCTACCGCCGAGGAGGAAATGACTCTCTTTCAAGTGCTCGTTCAGGATGAAAAGGTGTTCTCCCGCCTCCTTGACGTCTTCGGTCCTACGGCGGGAACCACGACCGTGGTACTGCAAGGACACAACCTTTCGGCGTACCTCGGCAGGATGCCTCTTTTCGCCGCATTCTGGACACAAGAGCCTTCGCGGTCCTGCCGCCTGATAATGGCGGTTGTGAACCGCCGCCTGGCCAACGAGGTCATCCGCCGGATTGAAGAAATCACCGGTTCACTGAATCGGGCACGCGGCATAATGGTGACCGTGCAGCACCTCTTCCTGTGCGCCGGCGAACTGGAACTCTGATGGCACCGCAAGCATGTCTCCCGTCTTCCAGCAGGAACCACTGATAGTCATCGGTCTGGCAGCTGTCATCGCGTTCTACTGCGGTGCTCTGGCGCGGCGTCTCCGCTTGCCCTCCATCATCGGCTTCATGATTCTCGGAGTGATCTTCGGTCCGTCAGGAATGCGCCTGCTGGAAACTGAGCTGCTTGACCATCTCTCCTTCATTACCGAAATCAGTCTCGGATTCGTGGCCTTTGCCATCGGCGCCGAGCTCAGCATGAGGAGCCTGCGCAGTCTGGGACGCGGAATAATCAGCATCATCCTGGCGGAATCCTTCGGGGCCTTCGCGGCCGTCGCTCTCGCGGTCTACCTTCTGACGCGAAGCTGGCCGGTCGCCGTGCTGTTCGGAGCAGTCGCGCCGGCCAGCGCACCCGCCGGCACCGTAGCGGTCATCCAGGAGTACCGTGCCCGCGGTCCTCTTACCAAGGCTCTCTACGCAGTGGTCGGCTTTGACGATGGATTGGCCATCCTCATCTTCGGCTTCGCCGCTGCGCTTTCCCGTGCCCTGCTCTTCGAGACCCTCGGCCTTGCAGGGGGAGGAGAAGGGTTGCTCAATGCAATGCGTCAGCCCGTCGGCGAACTCACACTCAGCATTGTCGTGGGCACTCTCCTGGGGGGCATCTTCCTCATAGTGGTCCGACGCCTCGAGGCGCCGCGCGACATGCTGATCATGATCTTCGGTTTCATCGTATTCACCACAGGGGTAGCGGAAAAATTTCACTTCTCGCTCATTCTGACCAATATGACCATCGGCTTCATCCTGGTGAACCTCGGCTCTGAACCTCTGACCCGCCGGGTGACCGCTCCTCTTCACGATGTCATGCCCCTGGTATTTCTCCTTTTCTTCACCCTGGCCGGAGCTCACCTGCGGATAGACCAGTTGCCTCGGCTGGGAATCCTGGGCCTGGTCTACATCGCAGGTCGCTCTGCCGGCCTGATCGGGGGGGCGCGTCTGGGAGCGATGATCGGCCACGTTCCCGTCGCGGTACGCCGCTACGTGGGCCTGGGAATTCTCTCTCAGGCCGGGGTAGCCATCGGCCTTTCTCTGATCGTTCATCAAGATATGACCGAATTGATGCAACAATCGCAGGTACGCCATGCCGTTGCGGAATTCGCCCGCAGTCACCCGGGTATCTCACCCAATCTCTTTGACCCCCTTCACATAGCCGGCATCCTGATCACCACGATCACTGCAACCTGTATCTTTTTTGAAATCGTGGGGCCTATTCTTACTCGATTTGCCCTGCTTCGAGCTGGCGAAATATCCACCGAGGCGCCTCGGCCATCAACCGCCCGATCCTGACCGCGACCCCTGTCCGCCAGCCGGCCACCTGACGTTCCCGGCCGCAATTTCTGCGGCAACGTGATATACTTGCCTGGCCGCCGGGACAGTCCCGGGAGAGCACAATGCAGCGCGATAGAACCATTCGGGACGAAATACTGCAGCCCGGATTTGCCGTGGTTCTGGTGGCCGCTTGGCTCCAACCCCGGGGCCGCGGTCTCTCTCTGCGCATGTGTCGCTTCAGCGGTGGATTGCTGCAGAAGCGGCTGATGTGGGCAGGCGATCGT
>JAOZMZ010000107.1:0-1235 GCA_029934055.1 Kiritimatiellia bacterium | reverse complement strand
CCGCGCCCTGCTCGTCGGAACCGGTAATGGGTGGCGTCGGCTGGTCGCCTTGTTCCGGCCGGAAATTCTCCATACGGCCCGCACCCTGGATCTCACGAAACTCGTTCGCAGGCTTCATCCCCATCTGCCAGCGCGCGCCGGGTTCGAACAGATGGCGCGGGCCATGAATCTGAGCAGCTTCCTCGACGAAGAAAAACCGGCCGGCACGCTGGTGGAAGAAGTGCTCTGGAAGGCGCTTTCCGAGGCCGATGAACGGAAGTTTGACCTGGATGGACTGATGCACTTCGCCGCGCTGCCCCCGCGGAGACCCGATTTCACATCCTATGACTTCCAACCTTCAGAGATCGCAGCGGTTCCCCCCGGGCCCGGCGTCTATCTGTTTTATGACCACGCCGGTGTACTTCTTTATGTCGGCAAGTCCCGGAACCTCGCCCGCCGGTTCCGCGAGTATTTCTCTCCCCGGGCCCGCGTCCCGGAAAAGCTGGAGACCATCTGGCGGGCCATCCACCGGTTCTCCCTGATCGAAACCGGCTCGGATCTGGAGGCCACCCTGCTGGAACAGCATATGATCGAGGAAGCCGGTCCCCGGCTGAATGTCATGCGCCGCGTAGCCGAAGATGCAGCTCGCTATGACGTACCGGCAGTACCCGTGGCGGTGGTTGTTCGTTCAACCCCACCCGCCGCCGCTGAAGTTTTCTTTTTCGGCCGCGGCCGTGCGCTGCAGGTGCGAATTCGCCCTCATCGTCCTGCACCGGCAGGATTGCTCAAGGCGGTCAACTGGCACCTGGGAAGGGCACGCGCCTTCAGGCTGACGCAGACCATGCGCGATTGGGGCAAGCCGGGCGAGGTGATCGGCCTGCGTTATTTTGCCGCGCACCGCTCGCACCTCCACTGGGTGGAACTCGAAGAAGGTTATCCGGCCCGCGTTTTGGTTGCGACAATAATGACCGCCGCCCGCCGCCGGCTGATGGGAGAAACGCCTCCCGGCCCTTACCGCCCCAGCCCCGGTGTACCGTTCTGACCCGAATGATTCGCTGGTGCGAATCAGTCATCCATCCGCAAGTTAGTGATGGCACTCGGCACGTCGGGACACCCTACTTTCCTGCTCCCTCTTTCCCTATGCCGTTCTGAGAACGGCTACTACATCCCGCCTTCCGAGGAAAAGAGAGAATCTCTCGCCAAGGGCGCAAAGGACGCCAAGGAAGAATGACGAGAAGCCGATTCTTCCATCTGCC
>JAOZMZ010000106.1 GCA_029934055.1 Kiritimatiellia bacterium | reverse complement strand
GCTCCATGTGGACACGCAGAATGAGTTTCAGCACTCGGCGGTCCCCCAGTTCCAGTTCCTGGAACACGACGAGTTCAGTCGGATCGTTGGTATAGCCAAGATCACCTCCGATCCAGAACACGCCTGTCTGGGGTACAAGGTTGAGTAGCGCCTCAAGCCGGTCGTGCGATTCTTCTTCGGTATCGCAACCACTCAGCTCGTCGCCCGTGATAATCACTTTCTGATATTCAAGAAGTTCCTGCCGACAGAAATTCAGATATTCAATGTTGAAGGCCCCATACGACGGCTTGCCGTGTTCACCAGCCACTTCATGCTGCCACCCGGCGCTGTCCCGGCCGCCGTAAAACTCCAACAGTTCCGCCTCGCGTTCCTCAGACCATATCGGGTTGAGCCAGGAAGGCCATCGAAACACCTTGAACTGCGTCGAGGTGGTCAGGCGGTAGTAGGTGCTGTTTCGCATCCCGTTCGGTGTAGAGTAGATGCGCAGCTTACCTCCAGATTTCAGGCACTGGCGCAGCGCCTTCCATGCCCGCTCCGTCAGCCATGCCCCTTCGTCCACCCAGACGCGTTCGACGTGCAGTGAGCGGAAAGCGTCGCCGTAGGCCCCGGCCGGGCGGAAATAGAGAATGGTGCCGTTGGTGAATTCAAGCCGGAAGTATGGTTTACGGTGGATCTTGGGCTTGCCGTATTTGGTCAGAGCGATACTGGCCATGAGATCCGGATTGGCCTCCAGTTGGAACTCGATCTCCTCGGCAATGCTGTCAAGATGCCCCTGGTGCGGTGCGGCGATCAGTCCTTGGCCTCCGCGGGTGGTAAAGGCGAAGTGGAGCGCGTCGGTACCGATGCAGACACTCTTGCCGACGTCACGTCCGTCCAGATGGATGATGTTTTTGTCCGGGCAAAGCAGGTCCTCCACCTGGTGCGGCCAGTATGTTCTCCGGCTGCCGTCGCGATTGCCCAGGTAAGCCTGACCCCAGAGCACGGGATCGGCCAGGGTCTGAGCCAGCTTACGATCCTTGGCGGATATCCGCGCCATCAGGGCAACCTCGACCTCAGTGCCGCCCCCAGCACCGTCCCGACCAGGTCGGCCAGGATATGCTGCACAGCGAGCATGCCTTCCCGGTCGCGGATAACGCCCTCGATGTCGACGCGGGCCTGGTCAAGCTCGTCCCACTCGGCATATTGCCCCTGGGCGGCAGCCAGCCGAGCAAAGGCTTCGTCGATTTTGCCGGCGGCCAGTTCGGCCCCGATTTCCACCAGTTGCCGCCCGGCCTCCCGGACCGCCGCTTCATTCTGTTTCAGGATTTCCCTCATCATTGTTCCTCATTCCCGTCTTTCCCCTGTCCGTTCGCCCAAGCGTCAAGCGCCTGTATGGCAGCGGCCAGGCGGTCGCCGATGCCAGTCAACCGTTCCTTGTCCGGGTGGTCCGTGGCTTCAATGGCTTTGTTGGCTTCGGTCACGTACTCGGGCATGTAGCGGTTGATCGTATGGATTGCGGACTGGATGCGGACGGGCGGCCTGGTTGCCGCACACCCCATCATCGACGCAGCCAATGCCGCTGCCAGTAACGCCTGCAATAAGAGTTCAAACTGTTTTCTCATATTCGTCCTCCCGGCCCGCAAAGGGTCTGTGCTTTCTTGTGGAATCTATGGGAAACGCCTTGACTTCCCGCCCACACGAAGCGTGTATGTGAATGTGCGTAATACCTTTTATTACAACGATTTATACGGGTTATGGCGGTTTCCGCCGAAGTTCCGGCACGGGGCTGGAACAGCGGGAGCCAGGCAATGCCCGGAAAGGAGAAAACATCATGAGTGAAACACTGCACGAGGCCGCGAAGGCCTACATCGAACATCTGAGGACCCAGGGTAAGACGGAGCGGACCCTCTACACCTATGGGAAGGATTTTGAACAGATCGAAGCCTTCTTTGGTGCCGAACGGAAGCTCACCAGTATCCTCGTTCCCCACGTGGGAAAATTCTTCAAGTCCGATGCGCTCCTGAAACTGTCCAGCGGAAAGGAACGGGCCAAGCCCACGGTGGAGAAAACAAAGCGCGTGCTGCGCATGTTCCTTCTCTGGGCCAAAGAAACCGACCGCATTGAAAAACTGCCTCTGCCCAAGGGAACTCCCATGGGCCGGAGCGTGAAGAAAGGAGACAATAAAAATGACGAACACGGCCAACAGTCCGCTTCGACTCCTGCCCAGGCCTGAGCCTTTTGAGCAGGAGGTGGAAGCCTTCGGTAGAAGGCTCGCCGCCGATGGTCGCTCGCCGAACACAATCAGCGCATACCTGCGAGACCTGAAATGCTTCGCCGGGGTGCTTTCATCCAGGAATCCCGGCGTGACCATCAGCCAGGTGACTCCAGGCATACTGGATGAGGCACTGACGGCACCGGCGGTTTTGCGCACCGTTTCAGACACTCCACGGTCGCCGGCTTCTCTGCACCGCTTCAAAGCGGCGGTCAGATCCTTCTTCTCCTGGCTGGAGGAGACAGGCCAAGCCTCGGAGAATCCCGCCAGGTCTGTGACACTGCGCAGGATTCCACGTACACCGCCATCATTTCTTACTGAGGCTGAGAAGCGAAGACTGCTTAAAGAACTCCGTGGGCGGTCCTCTACATTGGCCATCCGGGACCGGGTCGTCATTGAGCTGTTCCTCGGCACCGGTATCCGGCTGCAGGAGCTTGTCGACTTGGACATCGATGACGTTGACCTCGACGCCAAGCATCTGCACGTCCGCGCCAAGGGCGATGTTCCACAGGTGAAGTTCTTGAAATCCAAGCTTCGCTCCCTCCTACGCAGTTATCTCAAAGAGCGCCGCCGCCAGGGCGACGGAGAATGCCGGGCGCTGTTCCTCTCCAATCGCGGGTCGCGCCTTTGCGAGCGTCAAGTTGCCCGAAGGCTCGAACACTGGCTCAAGGCCGCGAGGATCGAAAAACAGCTCACACCCCACGCCCTGCGGCATACGTTCGCCACCCACCTCTACAGCCGAACCGGTGACATCCTGGTTGTACAGCGGGCCCTCGGGCACCGAGACCTGTCTACCACCCAGATCTACACCCACCTTGTGGACGGGGTGCTCGAGGATGCCATCGAAAGGCTGTGACCGGCCTTCCGGTCCGGGAATACAGCGGTCCTTCGGGGCCGCGTTCTCGTTCCAGGCTTCAGAAAGACGATGACAGTGTTGAGTGACAGTAGACTCACAGTGACGCGCCTGAACACAATTTCGGATCATGATTGGATCATCACTGCGAAGCATCATGGGTGATGGGAAAAAACGATTGACTGATATTTCCCATTCCTGCGGCTTTCGGAATGTCAGAGAACACGTCTTATCTGACATTCCCGCAAACTGAAACGCCGTAAACCC
>JAOZMZ010000068.1 GCA_029934055.1 Kiritimatiellia bacterium | reverse complement strand
ATCGAACTGCATGCCCTCGACTACATCCAGCGTAGTCTCAATACCCTTGGCTTCCTCGACGGTGATGGTGCCGTCCTTTCCGACCTTGTCCATGGCGTCGGCGATGATTTCTCCGATGGTCGCATCACCATTGGCGGAGATCGTCGCAACCTGGGATATCTCCTCGCGCTCCTTCACGCGCTTGCTCATCTTTTCCACGTGTGCGACGGCCGCCTCAATGGCCTTGTCTATACCGCGTTTCAGGCTCATCGGATTGGCGCCCGCCGTGACGTTCTTGAGCCCTTCGCGATAGATCGCCTCGGCCAGCACCGTCGCGGTCGTGGTCCCGTCCCCGGCGACATCGCTGGTTTTGCTTGCGACTTCGCGCACCATCTGCGCGCCGGTATTCTCAAACGGGTCCTCCAGCTCGATCTCCTTGGCGACGGTCACGCCGTCCTTGGTGATCGTCGGTGAACCAAACTTCTTGTCAATGACGACATTGCGCCCACGGGGACCCAATGTCACCTTGACCGCGCTGCTCAATTTCTGAACACCGCGCAATATCGCCTCGCGTGCATCCGCATCGAACTTCAGTTGTTTTGCCGGCATGATTGCAATCTCCTCACCTTTCCCGTCTGTTCCGGTATTTACACCTACCGATCATTCCTCGATTATCGCCAGGATGTCCTCCTCGCGCATTATCTGATACTCCTTGCCGTCAATCTTCACCTCCGTGCCGCCGTACTTCGGCATGAGAATCCGGTCCCCTTTCTTCACGTTGAAGGGGATCTTCTTCCCGTCGTCATCCAACTTGCCGGTTCCTACGGCGACCACTTTGCCCTCTTGAGGCTTCTCCTTGGCCGTGTCGGGAATAATAATCCCGCCTTTCTTGACCTCCTTCTCCTCGACTGGCTGTACCAGCACCCTGTCTCCCAACGGCTTTATCTTCATACCGTCGTACCTCCTTACTGCTTCTGTCCTCCATTACAACCATGGACGCGCACTCGCCCGCGGAGAGATACGCGTCCAGTCCGTCCACAACTCAATTTCCGCGCTTGTCCTCGTCCTCGTTCACCATCTTGAAATCTGCGTCGATCACCTCGCCCTCACCCGAATTTTCGGCCTTGGGCGCCTCCCCGCCGGGCGCCGACTCCCCGCCGGGAGCAGACGCCGCGCCCGCCCCGGATCCGCCCTGGGCCTTCGCCTGGGCGTACAGATCAGCCGATACCGCCTGCATCTGCCGGTTGACTTCCTCCATCGCGCTCTTCATATCGTCCGTCGAACCGGACTTGACCGCTTCCTTCAGCCGTGCGACTGCAGACTCCACCGCCGCCTTCTTGTCAGCGGCGATCTTGTCGGCGTTTTCCTTCAGGAACTTTTCGGTTTCATATGCAAGCGCATCGGCACGGTTCCGTGTCTCCGCCTGCTCACGACGGCTCTGATCCTCAGCGGCATGTTCCTCCGCCTCGCGTACCATGCGTTTGATGTCCTCCTCCGTCAGGCCGCTCGAAGCCGTAATAGTGATCTTCTGCTCCTTGCCGGTGCCAAGGTCCTTCGCGCTGACATGCAATATGCCGTTGGCATCAATATCGAACGTGACCTCGATCTGAGGCACCCCGCGCGGCGCCGGAGGAATGCCGTCGAGATGAAAACGGCCGATGGTCTTGTTGGCGTCCGCCATCTTGCGTTCACCCTGCAGGACGTGAATCTCCACGGAGGTCTGGTTGTCCGCGGCCGTACTGAAAATCTCGCTCTTGCGGGTGGGGATCGTCGTGTTGCGCTCTATGAGCGGAGTGAATACCCCTCCCAGCGTCTCTATTCCGAGCGTCAACGGCGTGACGTCGAGCAGCAACACGTCTTTGACTTCCCCTTTCAGGACTCCCCCCTGAATTCCGGCACCGATCGCAACGACCTCATCCGGGTTGACCCCCTTGTGCGGCTCCTTGCCGAAAATGTCCCTGACCATCTGCTGCACCTTCGGCATGCGCGTCATACCGCCGACCAAAATAACCTCGTCCACGTCTCCGGCACTGATGCCGGCATCCTTCAGACACGCCTCCACCGGACCCCGCGTCCGCTCTACGAGATCGTCAACCAGTTGCTCAAGCTTCGCCCGGGTAAGCTTCATCGTCAGATGCTTGGGCCCGCTCGCATCGGCGGTTATGAACGGAAGATTGATCTCCGTTTCCTGGGAACTCGAAAGCTCGCACTTGGCCTTCTCCGCAGCCTCCTTCAGCCGCTGCAGCGCCATCGCATCCTGCCCGAGATCAATCCCCTGATCCTTCTTGAACTCACTCACCATCCAGTCAATGATGCGCTGATCGAAGTCATCGCCGCCAAGATGGGTGTCGCCGTTCGTCGCCTTGACCTCGAACACCCCCTCACCGATTTCCAGAATCGATATATCGAAGGTACCCCCGCCGAGATCGTAAACGGCTATCTTCTCATCCTTCTTCTTGTCCAAACCGTACGCCAGCGACGCCGCCGTCGGTTCGTTGATGATACGCAGGACCTCCAAGCCGGCGATACGTCCGGCATCCTTGGTCGCCTGTCGCTGGCTGTCATTGAAATAGGCCGGCACGGTAATCACCGCCTGGGTGATCTTTTCCCCCAGATAAGCCTCGGCGTCCGCCTTGAGTTTCTGCAGGATCATCGAGGAAATCTGCGGCGGTGAATACGTCTTGTCCCCGATTTTCACGTGAGCATCACCGTTCTCGGCCTGGACCACTTCGTACGGCACCAGCTCGATCTCGTGCGCTACCTCGCTGTACTTGCGCCCCATGAACCGCTTGATCGAGAAAACCGTCTTGTTCGGGTTGGTCACCGCCTGGCGCTTCGCCGGTAAACCGACCAAGCGCTCCCCCGACTTCGTGAATGCCACCACCGACGGCGTCGTCCGCCCGCCCTCGGCATTCGGAATCACCGTCGGCTCCCCCCCTTCCAAAACCGCCATACACGAATTCGTCGTCCCCAAATCTATTCCCAGAACCTTTGACATCTCCGTCACCTTCCTTGCTTCAATCTATTTCGCAGAGCCTCGCTCCTGTAATAGGCGCCGTTTCAAAATATGCCTGACCTCATAATTCGGCGGGCTTACCTTTAGCAAGCCCCATGCCATGTCAATCCAGCAAAGCGCATTGATTGTATAACTCGCTACACATCAAGATATTATAAATATCCATATGTAGCGAACCCTGCACGGGGGGCGCCAGCGCAAGGGTCATATTGGCACACCCCCTATGCCTTGCGCGCACTAATGGCACATAAGTCGGGCAACCCGAAGGAGAATAATCGTCGCCCCCAAAGATCGTGAACTACAGCAACTCGGATTGTTGCGGGCCCTGCGGTTTCACTCCCAGCAAACTGCGGCAACGGTCGGTGGCGACCCGCCCCTGCGGCGTCCGCTTGAGATACCCTTCCTGAATCAGATAGGGCTCGTATACCTCTTCAATCGTGCCCGGTTCCTCTCCCACGGAAACCGCCAGCGAATTGAGTCCTACCGGTCCGCCGGAAAATTTGAAGACCACTGTTTCAAGAATGCGCTTGTCCATCTCGTCGAGCCCATTCTCGTCAATGTCCAGCATCACCAGGGCCTGATCGGCGACAGCCCGCGTGATCCGGTTGTCGGCCTTGACTTGAGCGTAATCACGAACCCAGCGCAGAAGATTATTGGCGATCCGCGGGGTGCCGCGCGAACGCCGCGCGATTTCAAGCGCGCCCTCGGCTTCTATTTCTACGCCCAGAATCTGCGCGGAGCGCCCGATGATCCTTTCGAGCTCGCCTTCACTGTAATAGTCGAGCCGGTTGCTCATGCCGAACCGCGAGCGCAACGCCCCCGAAAGCAAACCGCTGCGCGTCGTCGCAGCAACCAGGGTGAACCGCGGTAGATTCAGGCGCACCGAGCGGGCATTCGGCCCCTGATCAATAATTATGTCTATGACGAAATCCTCCATGGCCGCATAAAGATACTCCTCGACGGTCTTTTGCAGGCGATGGATTTCGTCTATGAAAAGAATGTCGCCCCGCTCCAGATTGGTGAGCATGCCGGCGAGATCTCCCGGCTTGTCGATCACCGGCCCGGAAGTGGCCTTGATGTTGACCCCCATGGCATCCGCCAGAATGTATGCCAGTGTGGTCTTTCCCAGCCCCGGAGGCCCGAACAGCAGAACATGGTCGAGCACGTCCCCGCGCCCACGCGCCGCCTCGACGAAGAGCTCCAGGCGGGCGCGCACCTTCTCCTGCCCGACGAATTCGCTGAAGCGCGCCGGCCGCAGGCTGACGTCAAACTCCGTATCGGCCTTGCTGAGAACCTCTGTTACAAATCTCTCACTCATCGGACGGCCACCATCCCAAGCCCGATAACTCCACGCGCGGATTCATCCTAGCCCCAAACCCAAAGCCTGGCAACCGCCCGCGCACCGCCCCCGGCACGAGACTAGCGCCCGGTCAGCGCCCGGCGGACTATGTCCTCGACGTTTTCGCCGGCGTCCGCCTGCCGCAGCGCCTGCATGACCATGCGCCGGGAATCCGCCTGGCGGTAGCCGAGCGATACCAACGCCGTAACGGCATCCCGAATCCGGTGGTCCTCTTCACCGGCGGCTTTCTCACCGGCAACCGCCTCCAACGCCTCACCGGTTGAAAGCCGATCCCGCAGCTCCACCACGATCCGCTCGGCCGTCTTGCGGCCGATACCGGAGATGGAACTCAGGCGGGCCACGTCGCCGGCGGCCACGGCCGCCTTGAACTCACGCACGCTCAATCCGCTCAGGGCCCCCAGCGCCAGGCGCGGCCCGATGCCGCTGATTCCCAGCAACAAGGCAAAGAGATCACGCTCAGCCGGCGTGGCGAACCCGAAAAGGACATGCATATCCTCGCGCACGTAGTCATGGGTCAAGAGACGGCAATGGCTCCCGGGACTCGGCAGGGAATCGTAACTGCTGAGAGGAACCAGCAGCTCGTAGCCGATTCCGCCTACATCGACGACGATCCGGGTGGGTGACTTTTCAACCAGTGTTCCTTCGACGAAGGCTATCATCACAAATTTCCCTCAGCGCCGTCCACGCCTAGGCTTCGCCGAACCGGTAGTGCTTGCGCACCGCTTCCCTGACGTCCCACGTACAGGAAAACCCTTCCGGAAAGGTCACAAAGTCTCCTTTGCCGATCTCGACATTGCCCTCCGCAGTCTCCACGATCACTCTGCCGGCAAGGAAGTAACACTGCTCCGTCTCGTCGTAGTGCCAGTCGAAACGGGATACCTCCTTGGTCCAAACGGGCCATTCGAAAACACCCCGGCTCCGCAATTCATCTTCGCTCAAATGCTCCACCTTGATGGACTTCATCTTTTCCTCCTTCGGGCCGCCCCACCGCCCTATCGGGGCCCATATTCAATCAACCGGCTCCAGATAATACCCGCGGCGCGCCGTACCTTCAACCAAGTCGGCGTATGAGGCACACTCCCCCACTTCGCGGATGCGGATCCGCCCCACCACCCTTCCGGGAATGCGTTCGATGACGTCACCGGTGATCGGATCGGTGATCTCCCGGCCGGCGCCGCGTACCAGAAACTCCTCACCCGGACGCAACTTTACGTTGGCACCCCCGTTGACGATGACCTGATCGGCCTCGGCCGACGCGATACGCGCCTGCCAATACTGCGGCGGGAGCCGGCTGAGTATCCGGCGCACAGCCTTGTGGATTGCCTTTTCAGTGGCCCGTCCCAGCGGTGTTCGGAAAAAGGTCTCACCACCGAAGGCCACTTTGCGGTAATTGACCCCGGCCCCGAACAATCCCGAAGAGGCTGCCGCCTCGGTCTTCACGGCCGCCACCACCTCACCGCTGGCCACATCGGCCACCGTCAGGCTGAGTGCCACGCGCGCCCGCGTGCCGCGACCATGCGCCTTGATATGCGGCATGCCGAACCAACCGGAAGAATCCCCGGTGACGGTGAAATCGGTGACGGTGCCGCGGATGATGTAGCGCGCGTTTTTGAGGCGCCCGGTTTCCACACGTCCCTCGCGGCGGAAAAGATCCTTGCCCTGCCGCAACAACTCGCCGATGACGTCGTCCAGGTGACGGCGATCCAGCACGACGACCTGCCGCGTGGCCAGCAAATCGTCTATCAACAAGTCGGCCATGCCCTCGCCGAGCTGCCATTTTCCGTTGAAACCGGCCCGGTTTTCAAAAGCCGTAACCGCCACGGTCGGCTTGATGCGGTAGCGGCCCGCCTTGCGGGCGGATCCTCGCCGCAGGTTGTATTCGATCGTAGGAGTGCCGCATCCCGATGCAAACAGGACGGCCAGCAAGACGAGGGCGGAAACCGCAGCCGCCGGAATACGTTCTGCTCCCATCTTCCGGGGTGCAGCGCCTCGTCTGCGGCAGGAAAATTCACTTCTCATCAGGGGGCCCGGCGTACTTCTTGACCGCCTCGAGAACTTCTTCCGGATAAACCGGCTTGATGAAAAGACGCCGCACGTTGGGAAACTGCTTGAATTCCTCCTCATCGAAATCAGGGAACCCGGAAACGACGATCACGGGCACATCTATCCCGTCAGCCGCCATCATCATCAAAAGCTCGGCGCCGTTGATCCCCGGCATACGGATATCCAGAACGATACCCTTGCAACCCGGCTCCCGGAGAAGCGAGTAGGCACTCTGCCCGTTATATGCCTCCCGCACTTCGTAGCCGGCCTTCTCCAGCAGAACGGCGAGCAATTCGGTGAAAACCTTGTCGTCGTCGGCGATAACTATCATTCTCGCGGCCTCCTGCGGCGCTCCATTCACAATGCGGGGAACCGATAACAGGCACGAGTATACCGCCGCTGACCGACGGCTGTCACGCGTGAATCCCGCCCGCGGGTCTACCGGACGAACGACGTTCTCTCACGCCTGCACGGCCGAAGCCTTTTGGCGGCGGGCACGCTGCTTGAGCCGCTTGCGGCGGCGTTCGCGGGCCTTGCGCTTGACCCTTACTCTAAGTTGCTGTCCCATGGGCTCGCTCTTCTAGCAGACGACTCCGCCCTCGTCAAGACGTCGCATGATGATCGTGTGGAATCCCCCTGATGTGCGCCAGGAGATGCTCGCGCCCCCCCTCGTCTTCCAACCAACCGCACCCAGCCTGCGGCTTGCTGTCCAAGTCGGCAATATACGGCTTGATGTCCAGCAGAGGCGTGCGATCAAAAACGTCTATGCCGCCCGTGCGAACTATATTGCCCTCTACGCCCAGGATTTTCACCACGCTCAGACCGATCGGATTCGGTCGCTCCGGCGCGCGACTCGCAAAAACGCCCACCGACGCCCCATGTGACCACGGCGGCCATACCTCGACGGGACAGCGGTCTTCTGCCACCCTGTCGAGATAGTAGAGCAGGTATATATAGCGGAATCTCTCAATCCGTTTCAGGCCGGCGCTGTATTCCGGTGCGACTTCAACCCGGAAATCACCCGGCGCATCTTCAACCGCCTGATACGGTGCACCACTGCGATAAGGAGTGCGGATGACTCCGATCGTCCGAAATATCACCTTATCCACCATCGGCCGCCCGCCCCCCTTTCCCTGGATTCCTCCCTCACAGGCCCACCCGCCGGAATATGGCGTCCACCCGCCGGAAATGACGGCTGACATCGAAGACCGTATCCAGGTCCTCCGCCGTGAGCCGGGACATTATCGCAGCGTCCCGCTCGACCAGGTCGCGCAGCGGTTTGCCGCTGCGCCAGGACGACATTGCACAGCGTTGCACCATTCGATAGGCGTCCTCGCGTGCCACGCCGCGGTCGGTCAGCAGAAGCAAGAGCTGCTGGGAATGTATCAAGCCGTGCGTCATCCCCATGTTGGCAGCCATTTTCTCCGGGAACACCCGTAACCGTTTCACCAAATCGGCCAGACGCGTGAGCATGTAATCCAAAACTATCGTCGCATCCGGCAAAATCACGCGCTCGGCCGAAGAATGGGATATGTCCCGCTCATGCCACAGAGGCACATTCTCCATCGCCGTAAGGGCATATCCCCTCAAGAGCCGCGCCATTCCGCACAGGCGTTCGGCTATGATGGGGTTCTTCTTGTGAGGCATGGCTGATGACCCCTTCTGCCCCCTCCCGAAAAATTCCTCGACCTCGTGCACCTCGGTACGTTGCAGATGCCTGAATTCCTGCGCCCAGCGTTCGACGGAGGAACCCGCCAGCGCGAGCGATGCCACATACTCCGCATGCCGATCGCGCTGAAGTACCTGCGTGGCAATCGCCGCCGGTTTCAACTTCAGACGGCTGCACACGTAACGCTCCACGCGCGGGTCCAAATGAGCATGTGTCCCCACCGCACCGGAAAGTTTGCCCACGCGTACGATCTCACGCGCCTGCTCAAGGCGCGCCAATACCCGGCCGAATTCATCGTACATGAGCGCCATTTTCAGGCCGAAGGTGATCGGCTCGGCGTGGACACCGTGGGTCCGGCCGATCATCGGGGTATACTTGTAGCGGCGCGCCTGGGCCGCCGCCGCGCGCCTCACCTCACGGGCATCCGCCACCAAAATCCGGGCGGCCTCCACCATTTGAACCGCCAGGGCGGTATCCAGAACGTCGGAACTGGTCAGGCCGCGATGAATGAAGCGCGCCGAAGGCCCCACATTCTCGGCCACGTTCGTCAGAAAAGCGATAACGTCGTGGTTAACTTCCTTCTCGATCTCCTGGATGCGCTCGATATCGAAATCCGCCCGGCGCTGAATTCGCCGCAGGTCCGCGTCCGGTATCCGCCCGAGCCGATTCATCGCCTCGCACGCCAAGATTTCCACCCGCAACCAAGTGCGGAACTTGTTTTCGTCCGACCAGATCGCCCCCATCTCGGGACGCGTGTAGCGTGAAATCATCTCAACATCCTCCTGCGGCAACGACTTCTTGCCCGGAAAGGCAGGGTAAGCAGGCAATCGGCACAAGACAACCAGGAATTTCGCGGCCTACTCGAGTGATGCTTCAAACGGCTTGAAGCGCCCGTTGACCGGCATGTTGTTCTTCAGCGCCCCGCCCGTCGACAATGGCCGGCGGGCTATGGAACCCCGCCCCGAACCATGCCGGCCAACCGCCACCGAAGCCTTCATCGGTCGCCACGGCTGATAAGATTGGTACGACTGGTAAGAAGCCCCAAAGCTCCCAAGGGTCTTGCCCGCCGCACGATTGGCCTTGAAAAGATCACTCCCCGATCGTAATGACGGCGTCGCCCCGCCACCCGCAAGACTGGCCATGCCGTATCCGCCGCTCCCGGCCGGCGAGTTCCACCCGCTCCGAAAACCAACCCCAGCCGGAGGCTCAACGTTCCCACCACCCGCGCCCGGATACTGCACCGTGGACGGTGAAAACGCATTGGGTTGTGCGCGTCCCGCGAGAAGGCCCTTGTTGCCGGTGGATTCCACATTCTCGCCGCCACTGTCCGAAATCTTCCCGAACAAATTGGCCTTGATCTCTGAAAGCATCTCCGACGAGTGCCGCAGGCCATCCTGTCCGGACTCGTTCCCGCCCCACAACGGCCGCATCCCGGCCTGCTCGAGAACCTGTACCGCCAGTGAATGAGGCCCCTGCCCATGCCCGTTGTCGCTTCCTGTCGTCCCGGACTTCTTTCCGGGCGCAAGGCTCTTACCGGAACCGGCTGCCGTGCTGCCGCCGCTTGTATGCCCGCCGATGGACCCGATAAGCGTCCCCCCCGACGATCCCGAAGCCCCAGCAGTTCCCTCCTTCGCTCCGGAAGACACGGTCGGCCCGCTCTCGCTCCCTGCCAAACTCCACGGTGCGGTATATGAGTCTACCGCCGGCACTGTTCCCGGCAAATGCACTCCGACACCGGGCTGTGCACCCGCTCCGCTCTGGAACGCCGACGCGCCGATTCCGGCAGCCGGAGAAAGTACGGCACTTGAATCCGAACCGCCGGACTCCATACTTTCACCGCCGGGCGGTTCCGACGAGGACTCATCAGATTCCACCCCCGCCCTCTGCATCTCGAGCACACTTTCCGCCAGCCAGCCCCATCCGGGCTGCATGGACACATTCCTTTCCGCCCCCTCACCGGTTGGAGACAATATCCAGTTGCGCGACTTGTTATCACGGGTCCGCATTGCCCCCGGCGCAGCCGGCGGTGGAGGACTCCACCGGGCAGCCCCCTGCGGCAACGGAATCCTCTCGACGGAATTACCCGCCTTCAATTCCGACACGGTCTTACCCCGTTCGACGGTGCCCTCGCTGTCCATCGGGCTGAAGACCAGTCCGGACGGCGGTGCGTGCATGTTCACCTTGCGTGAATAAGTACGCCCCTTGGATTTTTCGGCGGCACGACAATATCCCGCACCCCAAACCACGAGCATCCCCGCGGCTGCCGCCAGAATCGCCCGGCTGTACAGCACCCGTTTCATCGCACCTCCCGGACGATACCACCGCCCCCGGCGACCGTCAAACCCGCCCGCCCCGGGACGGCGGGCGGCCATGCACTATCCCCCCGGAGACATCCCTGACGCGGTAGACCCGGAAACCGGCCCGTTCAGCCAAGCGCACTCTCTCCCCCCGAATCCTGCAATGCCATGCCGGAACATCCTCGCCCACGGCAAGGCGGTATCCCAGGGGCCTCCGCACGCTCTGCGGATCCGCATAGCCGTACAACAGGCAGTAATGCCAGCGGGCCGCTTCCCGGTGGACGAGTTTTCCATCGGATCCCACCGCGCATCGGTCGGCCGCCTTCCAAGTCTCCCGCCGTTCCCAGACGTCACAGGCGACCACCGCCACCGCCGCACAGTAACAGACCACCACCAGGTAACGCCTCATGAACCGTCTCCTGCCGGCCGCGGCGCTTACGCCCCCGCGATTTCCAACCGAAACCGCGGTTGAGTGCCGGCCCGGTCAGAGCCATAATGCCCTGCGTTCAGTAAAGATTCAACAATACGGCCAGGCATGATTTCATCGACGGTTTCAGCCAAACACGCGGCCGCGCGCGCCATCGTCCTGTGCATCTTCATGCTCCGGGCCTCCCCCTCCGCCGCCCGTCTCTATCAGCTCGACGTCCGACTCATCGGCTCGACCATCAACTCCATCGCCTGGTCGCCCGACGACGTTCACCTGGCGTGCGCCGCCGAACTGTCGCTCTACGACAACGAAATCTGCGTCTACACCGTCACCGACAGCCTGCTTCGCGTCGTGTGGAACACGAACCTCGAAAACGACGTCCTCTCTCTCGACTGGAACCCGACCGGTGAATTCCTGGCTGCCGGCCTGGCGGCGGGAACCGGCAGCGAAGTCCGTATTTTCCGTCTGGATCCCGGATCGCAGATTCTGATGCTCACCAATCAGTTCCAACTCGGCTACGACGCCCGCGCCGTGCGCTGGCAACCGGGCAGCTCCAACCTTTTCGCCGTCGGCTGCGATTGCCCGACGGGGCAAATCCGTATCTACCAGCTCTCCGTCACCGGAATAGCCCCCGTCACCTCCGCCACGGTCGCCCCCGCAACCCCCATCTGGACCGACGCCCTCGACTGGTCTTCCAACGGAACCTTTCTCGCCGCCGGCTTCACACAGACCAAGTCGGCCCCGACCCTCAGAGTTTTCGAGTTCGTGCCCGCCTCCAACACGGTCTCCTGTGTCAGTACCGCCGCACCCGGAGCATCCGTGGCGGCTCTCGACTGGGCGCCGGATGGGGAACATCTCGCCGTGGGACTCGACGGCGATACCAGCTATCGCCTCTATATCTACACCTTCAACACCACCAACCATGAGATCACCCTCTGCTATATGCACCCCCAGCAGCCCACAACGCGCTCGGTCCACTCCCTCGACTGGGCGCCGGACGGCAAACATCTCTGCGTCGGCTACGAATACGCCACCCGGCCCCAAGTCGAACTCCTCGACTACCAGCCCGCCGACTGCCGACTCGCATTCAACGACTCGCAACTAGTCTCCGGCGACGCCGAATCGGTCCGCTGGTCAGCGGAAGGATGGTATCTCGCCGCCGGCGGCAGCGATGCAAACGCCCTGCTTTCCCTGCTGACGACCACATCCGTCGACTGCGTGGTGGACAAGAACGGCACGCCCTCCAGCCTCGCTGACGGCAGTAACATCACCTACTCGATATCCACGCAGAATGACGGCGCCCAGGAAGCCCGCGGCGTTGTTCTCAACGATCATCTTCCCACCGGCCTGGTATTCATCGCCGCCCAGCCCTCCCAGGGCGACTGCACCTATTCCAACCACGAATTGACCTGCCGGCTGGGAACAATCACCCCGGGAAACCAGGCGACCGTCACCGTTCAAGTTTACGTCGCCGCGGGACAAATCGGGGCCCTGACCAACTGCGCCGCTGTCACCAATCTCGGCAACGACGTCTCAACCTCCAACAACACCGCCACCTGTGTCACGACCCTGCCCGACGGCGACGGCGACGGCACGGCCGACTATGAGGATGAGGACGACGACGGGGATGAAATGCCGGACGTATGGGAACTTCAATACTTCGGGGGACGCACCAACGCCGACGCCTGGAGCGACGACGACGGGGACGGCCAATTCAACATCGAAGAATACATCGGCGCCAGCGACCCGCAATCCCCATCGTCCTTCTTCCGGATAACTTCCCTCTCCAACGGAACGGCCCGGCAAATACTTTTCCCCGGAGTGACCGGCCGCCTCTACCGCACGGAATTCTGCAGCGGCGCCGTCTCGACCGCATGGTACCCTCTCGGCGCC
Organism: Kiritimatiellia bacterium; assembly: GCA_029934055.1. Lineage (GTDB taxonomy): Bacteria > Verrucomicrobiota > Kiritimatiellia > B70-G9 > B70-G9 > JAOZMZ01. The sequence goes on along the minus strand of JAOZMZ010000068.1, from coordinate 182 downwards.
GACGTTTCCGGCACGGGCGGGACCATCACCGTCAGCGACACGAACCCGGCCCCTTCGCGATCATACCGCACCATCGTGCGCATGGAGAACCCTTGATCCCCCCTGTTCATCGGTTCAATGGCGGGAGCGACGGGACTCGAACCCGCAACACCCAGATCGACAGTCTGGTACTCTAACCAATT
>JAOZMZ010000012.1 GCA_029934055.1 Kiritimatiellia bacterium | reverse complement strand
CCATGTTGCCGGTTCCCTTGAACTCCTCGAAGATCACCTCGTCCATCCGGCTGCCGGTATCTATCAACGCCGTCGCAATGATGGTGAGGCTGCCACCGTGCTCGATATTGCGGGCCGCACCGAAAAAACGCTTCGGCTTATGAAGGGCATTGGCGTCGACACCACCGGAAAGAATCTTGCCGCTATGCGGCTGAAGTGTGTTATAAGCACGTGCCAAGCGCGTAATACTATCCAAAAGGATCACCACGTCCTGACCGCATTCCGTCATGCGCTTGGCCATCTCGATGACAATCTCCGCCACCTGGGTATGTCTTTCAGGCGGCTCATCGAATGTCGAGCTCAAGACCTGCGCCTTGGTGTTGCGGATCATATCCGTGACTTCCTCCGGGCGTTCGTCTATCAGCAGAATGATCAACTTCACCTCGGGATGATTGGCCGAAATGCTGTTGGCGATCTTCTGCAGCAGCACCGTCTTACCGGTCCTCGGCGGGGCCACGATCAATCCACGCTGCCCCTTGCCGATCGGTGTCAGCAAGTCCATTACCCGCATGGATATCTCGTTCGGTTCCCGCTCAAGCGTCAGCCGTTCATCCGGAAAAAGCGGCGTAAGGTTTTCGAACGAAATCCTGGAACGCGCCTTGTCGGGGTCATCGTCATTGATTTGATCAACCTTCAGCAGCGCGAAGAAGCGCTCCTTCTCTTTCGGCGGGCGGATATCTCCGGCGACAAGATCACCAGTACGCAAGGCGAAACGTCTTATCTGGGAGGGAGAAACGTAAATGTCCTCCGGACACGGCAGATAGTTGTATTGCGGTGAACGCAGGAACCCGAACCCGTCCGGCAGTATCTCCAATACACCCTTTCCGTGCATCACCCCCCCGCGACGCGCGTTGGCCTTGAGAATCTCGAATATCAGCTCATGCTTCCGGAGGGGCCCGAGATCACGCAGGCCTAGCTCCTCTGCAAATTTGAACAATTCCGGTATGTCCGCCCGTTGCAATTCCGCCAGATCGATCCTGATACCGGGACCGGTCGCCGTCTCCTTAGCGCTTCCATTCGCGCCTTTCGCGGCCGCGGCGTTACGGCGCCCGCCGCTGTTTCCATTTGCCTCACGCACATTGCCGGCGGCATCTCCCGCCACCGCCACACCTCCCCCAGAATTCCGATTGCGTGATCCCTTCCTGCCTCTCCTTCCTTGCATGCTGCTCATGTCTTTTCTTCTCCTCGTTGTTGTCTTGCTCCTTGTTTACGCGTCCGAAACGAAACCTCTGCCAAAATTCGCTCAACCTGTCCCCGCAACCCACTCATGTCCCCGCTGTTGTCGATGACGTAGTCCGCCCGCCGGCATTTCTCCGCCACCGGCAACTGGGCTGCCATCCGCACCTCAACATCCTCACGCGCCAACCCCCTTGCCGCCAGCCGTGCGTACACCTCTTCAAGCGGTGCGCGTATGCACACGATCGCATCCCAGATATCCACTTCGCCGATCTCAAACAACAACGGAATAATCACGGCGGCCGCACGCCCCTGCCGGCGTCGCTCGGACACCCAGCTCCGCCAAGCATGGCGGACATACGGATGAATCAAGTCGTTCAGCATCGCCAGCTTTTCCGGATCCCGAAACACGATCCCGGCCAGCCGGCCGCGATCAATGTGGCCTGTAGAATCCAAGATTTCGCGGCCGAAGCGGTCAACCACGGCTGAATACGCACGGCCGTCGGGCTCGATCACCGCGTGGGCGACATCGTCCGCATCCAAAACATCCACACCCATTTCGCGCATCATTTGACCTACTGTGCTCTTACCGCACCCTATCCCGCCCGTAATCCCCAACACGAATGGCTCCAGTTGCATATCACTCCCCGCCCGTCCCCGGAGGACGATAGGAAAACCCTTTCTGCCTGAGCCCATCCACATGCCGCAGAATATTCATGCCATCCCGGTTGAAAGGATCCAGTCCCAGGGCCTCCTGTGCCAGTTCATCCGCATGCAGAAGGTCCCCGCGCTCCAAGGCGTCCCAGGCCATCCGCACCTTACGTACGGCCACCTCCTGATCATAGTGGCTGATTATCCGGAACACGCGGTACTTCCGATTCTCCCACAGCTTTACGAAAAAACGACATGTCTCGGGATGAAACTCAAACTTCCGCGCCGCTGACCACTTCGGCGGTCGCAACTTGCCGACGCAGTAACGCATCTGCCTGTCCGGCTGCACATCGGAAAACTCACCTATGCAATAAACATAATAACGTGCACCGTATTTTCCGGCCCACTCTCTGAAGGCTCTCTCGCTGCCTCCAAACAACCTCTCTCCGTAGCGCCTCACCCTCCTGCGGATCTCCGGACTCTCAAATTTCGGATGCAAAATTATTGGACACGCTCCGTATGCCAAAATCGAACCGCTGACTCCAAAATTCGCCAAGACCGGCGAACCCGCGGCATGACCGCGCAGCCACGCGGTCAACTCATCAAGCTCCTTGTAATATGTGTCCGGACGTCCCCAACGCAAGGGATCGCCCAGCGTGTGGCATGCCTCAACCGTACTCCCCACGGCCAGCAAAACCATAAACACCAGTCGGCGCCACCACGCTCTCGCACCGGCCACCGACGCCCAGGTTCCGATCAGGACCGCGCCGAATATCGCCAGGAATACGTGTAGTCTTACGAAAAAAACAAATGCAACCAGTGAAGAGCAAAAGAAGAACAGAAGCCTCAACCGGCTGACCAGTCTCTGAGTCACCGCAGGCCGCAATATTCCCGCGGCCGACCACAGCGACATCAATAACATGACCGGCATCAGGGTAAATGTCAACCTCCAACCACCGGATTCCAACGCCGGCACCCACAATATCCTCTGTTCAAAATTCAGCCGTGACGGGTCCAGCGGCTTATGATTCAGGAACCTGAGCTTGGCCCACAGCAAAGACATGAAATGCCCATAACTGTCCTGGTACACCCCCCGCCCCACAATCCAACCCAACATCACCAGAAGCACGACGATCATGGCCCGCCGCCCTTTAGTCAGCCCCAACCTTTTTCGTTCAAGCGCCCATAGCACACCTCCCGCATGTGCCGCCAACATGCCCGGAGAAAAAACAACACCATGCGCGCGCATGTAAGGATTGAGCAAGCACATCCCCGTCAACACGATCCACTGCACACACCAGCTGCGAGACCCCTCCCAGCGTTCCCCCACAATCATGTGCCACAGCCCGAATGTGCCCCATAAAATCAAATAGAACTGGACCAGATCCCACGTGGCGGCCGCTAGCGCCAAACACACCGCCGACAGGATCTCCAGGAGCCGGAAGCGCGGCCCTCGCCGCTCGGCACCAGCCTGAAGAGCAAGATGCGCGATCAGCAACGGTATCGCGAAATTCTCACGTGAGATCTCCTGACCCGTTGAGCGGATCACTGCCGCCAGGGCTACTGCATATAGCGTGCCCCCCAGTGCACTGCCGGACACCGAACCCGTCAGCCACCAAATCCACAAGGCCAACAATGGAATCCCCATGCAGAACCATCCCCTCTCAATGATCCGAAACCTTTCCTCCAAATCCAGCCCTTCGCCCATAAGATGCGCCAAGCCCGCATAAACGTACTCCGCCCCCAGGGTGTAGGTTCTTCTCAGGTTGACCCCGCCCGGATACTCGATATTTTCGTCGCGCACGGGGAGCCTGCCCTCATCGTATACCCGCCGTGCCAGATAGTATTCGACTGCGCTCTCCAAGGTGAAAGGAACTCTCCCGCCCAGCGCCGTTGACTGGGCCTCGAAGACTGCACGGCGCACGCCGTACCCGAGATCGAATAATATCGTCAACCCCGCCACCGCGAGTGCGTAACGAACTAGTCGAGTCTTTTTCATGCCTGTCAGCGGTCAGCCCTGCAACACGTAAACGTCCGGTTACCACCGTCACCGGGCCGGACATACGTACCGACGAAGGAATGGTGAACCTCAACCGGCCAGATTCTCTGCGCCCCCACTCAGTTCAAACAATCGCTCGCTCAGTCCACCTCAACGAGACGCCAAAAAACTTCTAAGTTCGTACTTTTCATAGAATGGAGCTGTTAGAGACTGATCCTCCTCGCGCACTTTCAAAGAATCCAACGGAAAGGGCATTTTCAAGTTCGTGCGCAAACGCACCAATTCCAGATTGCGCTCAACCGCGGATCGGTTTTCAGCAAGCCGCTGTCGTATACGCTCCGGGCGAATCTCCGCCAGATGACGCCAAATGCCGTCAATGGACCCATAGGCCTGCAGAAGGCGCGCGGCGGTTTTGGGACCGACTCCCGGTACTCCGGGGATGTTATCCACCGCATCACCCACCAGCGCCAGCCAATCGGCCACCTGTCTCGGTTCCACGCCCAGCTTCCCACGCACCTCGTCCGGCCCCATCCTCCGTCCTGACTTCAAGGGTTCGACTACATTGACTTCGTCACTGACGATTTGCAGCATGTCCTTGTCACTGCTGGCCAACAGCACCTCCATGCCTGTCTCCACCGCACGCATCGCAATGGTCGCCATGACGTCATCCGCCTCCTCGCCCTCCATGCGCACAGCCGGCACATGCGCACATTTCAGGTATTCTTCAATCGCATCCATCTGAGCGACCAAGTCGGAGGGCATTGCCTCGCGCTGTGCCTTGTAACTCTCCAGGCGGGTCGTCCGTTCAACGGGCAAGCCTCCATCGAAAACAACCGCCATGTGAGTCGGCTCCCACATCCGCCTCTGTTGCTGTAAAGTCCTGATAAACCCGAACAGGGCGTTCGTCGCCTGCCCGCCGGAGGTAGACAGGTTCTGAATCGCATAAAACGAACGATACGCTACTGCGGTACCGTCGATGAGGAGCAGTCTCTCTGATCCCATATCGTTTCCCGTGACCACTGCACTGCCACGCCGGGCACTCACCTCGTGAAGAAGCTGCCCTCAACCGCCCCCCCCAATCGGCGGCCCAATCTCGCAGCACGGCCGCTGCCTACTACTTCGCAACCGTCTGTTCGGCCGGAGCCGCAGTCCCCGCGCCGGGCAGTGGCACACTTTCAACCTTGTGAATCGGGCGGCCGGCCGGATCCACCAGCCTGGCTGTTACAAATATCAGCAGGTTGCGTTTCTCGCTTCTATGTCCCTTGCTCCGGAAAAGATAGCCGAGCAACGGGATATCGCCCAGGATCGGAACCTTGTCGTTCACGGTGACCATGTCTTCCCGGATCAAGCCCCCCATGACCACCGTTTGCCCGTCCCAGATGACAATACTGGTCGTCACATTGCGGCTGCTGAAGACCGGCTGGGGTATGTTGAATACAAATGTCCGGTCGCTGCCTTGATCTCCCATCGGCAGGGTGACTTCCGATCCATACTGGATCCATCCCACCAATTCCGAAACCTCCGGGGCCAGAGTCAGATCTATGGTATAACCGTCAGGCCCCACAGTAGGAGTCACGTTCAGAATCACTCCCGTCTCCCGTGTTTCGAACCCGCCCGGGGTCACGGTCGGCGGCGTCACAAGGTTGCCCTCACTCTGAATCGTCGGCTGAGTAACCTCGAACTCCGTCGGATAGATAATCTCCTTGACGACCTGTATCTGGGCATTGACGCCGCTGCGCGTAGTCACACGCGGCGCCGAAAGCAGATCAATTCCGCCCCGCTGAGACAGGGCGTGCACGATCATCTGTACTTCCGGATTGGTCAAAACCGTGGATATCGACAGGATATTGCCCAGCACCGTCTGCCCGACTCCACGCGTCGCGGCACTCACCGGCTCGATCGCCGCAGTGGCACGGTCAAACCCGAAGAAACGCAACCCCTTGGTGAAACCCTGGGTATCCTTGTCCACCTGGATCCGCTCCCGCCCGGAAACCGGAGCGCCGTTCTTCTTCGTGGCCAATTCCCAGTTGTCGGTCAAGATCCACTCCAGACCCATCTCCTCAAGCTGGCGTTCACCCAGTTCGACAAACTTCGCTTCGATCTCCACCTGCTTGGGAATAACGTTCAGCTGTCCCAGAATACGCTCGAAGATCTCCAGGTTCTCCGGCGTATTCGCCACAATCAACTGACTGATTGCCGGATTGTAAGTTATCGAAGTCCCCACCGGGAACGGCACGCCCGCCTTCTCAAAAAAGTCTTTCACGTCGCTGCGGCGCATCTTGGTCTGCGTGCTTTCCATCGGAATAAACTCGCCCGAGCGTTCCTCAGTGCTGATTTTTTCTTTCTTCTCGATGACCACGTCCAGGATCGAGGGCTGCACCGGATACATCCGGGTGACGATCGGGCCGGCGGCATACCCCACCGGCGTAATGATCACAACGTTGCCCTCCAGGCGATAGCGCAGTCCCGCCACCTCGGTAATTATCTTCAATGCGTCCAACAATGATATCCGCCGCAGATTGAGGGTGACCGTGGGAATGTTTATCGAGCCCTCGGATGGCACCGGCTCGCTTACCTGTTCCTCGGGGAACCCGAAATCACCCAGGCCCGCCTCCTCTTCGGGCGAAATTGATTGGCCACCCTGACCTCCCGCCCCACCGGTTCCGGCTCCCGCCGGCTGGGGTATGTTCAGTATGATGTTGACCCCCTCACCCTGTGGATCGCCGGCAACACTGGCTTCCACCAGAAAATTGACGACGTCCCTGATGTTGGCCTGCCTGAATTCGATCGAGGGGATGATGATCTTGGCCATTTTCTCCTGCAGGCGCTGGGTGGCGGTCTTGGTCTCCACGACCTCTCTCCGCGCCATTTGCGGCGGTAATTCCACCTCCTTGGTAACCGGAGGATTCCAGCTGTCGCGTACCTTGCGGACCGCCTTCTGAACGGTCGTCTCACGGTGATAGGTCGCCGCCTGCGTACGGCGTTCTTCGATCTTTTTCAGGAACCGCATCGCATCGGTGTTGTACTCGTCTCGGATGAGAACTTGGTCAAAGAGAGCTTCCGCCGAGTCATAGTCACCGACTTCGTAGTACTGGCGCCCTTCCCTAAGCAGTTCCTTGACGGACCTCTTGCGCTTGACCACTTCCGGACGCTTCCGTATGGGAATCGGTTTTTTCGCGAGTTCCTCAAGCTTTTTCTGCCGGGCCTCAATCTTCTGCAACAACAGCGTAGCCGCCCGATAGTCCGGAGCATGCTCCAGCGCCCGTTCAGCATGCATGTGCGCCTCTTTCATATCCCCCTTGGACCGGTAAATCTCCAGGGCAATTCGGTAATCCGCCTCCGCATGCCCACGATGAGCCCTTGCCAAATCCGGCCGCGTCATCGGTCGCTCGGGAATGTTCTCGAGGGCACTTTCAAACGCCTTGAGCGCATCGGCAAATTTTCCCAACTCCAAGTCACGGTACCCTTCCTCCAGACTCTTCAACCCCTTCACTTCCAAGGCTTGCCGCCTTATTTCCTCCTGGATTGCCAGACGATGCGCCTCGTCGGTCACGCCTTCAGTTGCAGCGGCAACCTCTTCGCCACCCGGCTCGGCTGCGACCGCCTCTTCCTCCGCCACTGCCTCCGTCTCGGCAGCCGCCCCCGTGCCTTCAGCGGCCACTTCCCCAACCGCTTCAGGCGCCTCACGTCCGGCCTCATCCATCGCGACTTCCGCTTCCTCGGCGGTGGCCACACCCCCGCCTTCCTCGCTTACGAGCGATTCCGCTTCTTCCGCAGCCCCGCCAGCGGCCTCAACCGGCAGAGCAGTCACCTCAGCACCTGCACCCGTCTCGCCGGTCTCGACCTCAACCTGCGCGGCACCTTCGCTTTCCTCTCCCTCATGAGCCACGGCAGCTGTGCCTGTACCGGCCGGGCTTGACGCCGGCAGTTCCTCGGATTCTTCCTCCTCGACCGCCGGGAAAACTTCAGCAACGGGCGCTTCCTCGGCAATGGCCGCGCCACCTGCCGGCTCCTCAGGTGTTACGCTCTCGGTCACACCCTCTTCCTCGGCCCCGGTCGTCGTCAGATCCTGAAGAAGGGATTCCAGGCCCTGATCCTGCTCGTCTTGGGCAAAAACCAGCGCTCCGGGTACACTCCACAGAAACAATACCAGAACGGTCGTAATGCACGTCCTCACGAGTATCATGGGCGCCATCCTCCTAGGGTTTCATCATTCGCTCGTACTGAATTACTTTTCACCACTGAATAACCTTCAAAAACTCACCGACCGCGTCTCGGATGACGATACGGCACCCCGACTGTTCCCTAGCCGTGACGGGCGACCCGCCTCCACGCGACCTCCACGCCGGATCGCCTGGAACTGATCCCACTCCTCCTGAGAAAGTCGCCCGACCAGCGACTCGGATCCGGTCTGCATGTCGCGTATTAATACGCCACCCTGCCTTATGTCAACGACTTTGTACTTACGGCCCTTGATCTCAATCTGGTCACCGATGCGTTTGCGATATCGTGACCCATCGGTAAGAAGTATGATCAAGGCGGTCTTCTCGTACTTGGTCAGAGCCCTGTTCTTGACCAAATCAATCGTCTCGCTCCCTTTCTGCAGCGTCAGAACTGACAAATCCACCTTCCGCCCGAATTCATTGGTGACTACTCGGGGATGGTATTTCAGGACCTTGTACTGTTCCACGACCTGTCCCATCTTCACGAAATACGACTTCTGAAGCGTTCTCAAATTCAACAAGAAACGCACGGATCCGTTGGCCAGTTTCTGAACGCCCTGGAAACGCAGCTTGAAAGGATGCGACACAATTTTCACCAAGCGCAGCTTGGCCACCAAAGGCGGATAACTCTGGGCATCCTCCGGGGCGGTGCGCGATTGGAACTCCTCAATATTCATGAACCCGTCACCGTCCTTGTCCTGCCGCGCGTCAGCCGGATCAAATGGATTGAGACCGTGCACCGTCTCATACTTGTCCGGCATCCCGTCACCGTCACTGTCAACCTGATTCGGATTTATGGCCTCCGGCTGCCGGCGGCCGCAGAAAGGGCAGACACTCGCGTGGTAAGGTATGGGTTTACCACAGTCCTCGTAGACGCATGCCACCCGCAGTTCACTGACCATCATCTGGTTGGAATAACTACCGCTCTGAAAGGGATGCTCCAGGCGCTGAAGCGCCTGACTGTATGTTCCCAACTCAAGAAGCTTCGCCTCCCGCGGAGCCCGGGGCGGCATCGTCCAATCTTCTGCCAGCACCTGCTGACGGATATTCTCGATCCTCAGCACAAGATAAATCGCCGAGAAACACAACGCTCCCAGTACCAACACCAGAATCACCTTCTCGTAATGCTGGCCCAGCCAACTGCCCTGTTCCCGCGACACCCCCATCACGATCCTCCCGCATCCTGCTTGTCGGTACTGAACCGGTAGACGTCCAGCACCAGCCTGGTGACCACTTCTTCCCGTCCGGCCACGATACGTTCGTCACGACTCAATACGCCGGTCTTGCTCCGCCCCTCAGACTCCCCGCGTTTTTCCCACGGGAAACGTCTCCGTCCACCCGCCGCCTTCACCCGGGTAAGTCCCGCACCGGATTCGACGATCTTCTCGTTGCGCATCTCCGGGACGACCGCCACTACGAACATCCCGCTGCGTACCAGACGGTCCAGCAAATCCCATAAGGCGCTCTCCCGACTCTTGAAAGTGACCTCAAACCTTTCCCTGGCCACCAGCCCTCCCATAAGCAAGTGTCCGCTTGCGCCCTCGCTTCTGCGTTCAGGCGATTCCTCGCGCGATTCCGGCGCCCGCCGACCCCGCCATATCCCGGCCTGGGCAACCCCACTCGCACCCACGTGCGGCTCAAATTCTTCCCGCTTGACGGAAAGTATCTCTGCAATCTGCGACTCAAACATCATCATGCAAATACGCCGGATCTCCTCCAACTGGATCGTCAACCGGGGAATATCCTCACTCCTCGGAAGCGCACCGGCAAAATAGCGATCGAATCCGAACGCAAAACGCTCCGGCAGTACAACCTTGGCCATACCCGCCTTGTCGCCCAGTTCGTTCACAGTCCTTTCCAGCAGTGGAGAAAAGTCCGCCGGTTCAATGTTCAACGGCTTGGCCTGTTCCTTCGACAAGCGCGCGATTAAATCGTCAAGGAGCCCCTTCATCAGCGCCACGTTGTTTCTCTCCATCTTCACGTTCTCGATCGATGGAAACGGATCACGCCGATTCAACGCTTCCAGTTTTTGGCGCTGTATCGCCAGCTCCCGCTCAACCGTCCGATATCCGCGAAAGATTTGCACCAGGACTACTGCGGCCACAGCCATGGCCAGCGCCAAAATGACGCCCCCCACCAGCGAAGCTATCTTGTCGCCTCTCACGGTTCAAAAGGCTCCTGCAACACCAGCACAATCTTGAATTGACGCACGTAGTCTTCCGGTCCCGGAGACGGCTGCCACATTATGTCCGTCTCGTCCGTGAAAAAAGGACTCGCCCGCAGACGGTCTCTGAACTCACGAATCGGTTCTCCTCGCCGCACCTTATCGAGATAAGCCCTACCGGTTATTTCGATCCTGCGAATGACTTCGTGCTTTTCCCCTCCCGACGTGGAATCGCCGGCGTTTTCGACATGCGGCACCAGGGCAACCAGCCACATCCCGTCGGGTATGACCGCATGGATCCCGTCCAGGATTTCCAACCAGCGAGTGCGCTTGTCGCCCAGATCGAGAAGGAAATCCACCTTCTCACGCACGGATCTCAGGTTGTGCTCTGCTTCTATCAGTTGCGCCTCCACCCGGCCGAGTTCCTCCACGCGTCCACGGACCCCTTCAAGATTCTGCCGCGCCAGAGTCCCCATCTTGTAAAGAAAACCGCTCCAGATACCCAAGAGCAGCACCAGCCCGACTGCTGAAGCCGCAAAGTACGGGACCTTCTTCCTCAACGCCTTGCGCGCCCGTATTTTCGGGGGCAAGAGATTCAGCTCTATCGGACACGAAAGCACGCGCCGCAGTCCCAGACCGACCACCTCCCCCAGCAGATGTACGTGATGGGCTATCTCCTCGGCCGATATTTCTTCGGAAACGGCGACATTCCGGAAGGGATTGAGATAGTCCACCGGCACTTTCAACTTGTCTCTCAAAAAGGTGTCCGTGTACGGGATGACCGATGTCCCCCCCGTAAGCAAAATCGTCTTCGGCGCAGATCCCCCCTGCTGGCTGCGGTAGAAGTTGATCGAGCGATTTATCTCGGCGTGCATCCGGGTCATGACCGTGCGTACGCTCTTCGAAACCCGGTCCGCCACCTCGCTCGGCGGCCCTTCATAAGCACCTCCGAAGGCCACGTAAGCGTGCGCCCTCTTCATTTCCTCGGCGTCCTCGAAAGACAACTTGAACTCCCGCATGATCTGCTGCGTGATCGCATTGCCGGCCACCGGTATGCAGCGAATACAGATATGACCGTCTTCGAGAAATATGAGGTCCGTCGAGCGCGCCCCGATATCCACGATCAATGTGCACCCTTCGATCTCCTCGTAGTTGTAGCGCACGGCGTTGTACAAGGCCGTCGGCGCAACGTCCACAAGATCAGGGTCCAAGCCGCCCGCGGTTACCGAATCGGTCAGATTCTCGATGATTTCGGCCTTGATCGCCGCCAGCATTACGTCCAGCTCGCCTTCCCCCCCACCGATCAACTGGTAGTCCCACACCACCTCTTCCATCGGGAAGGGCACATTCTGCTGGGCTTCGTAAAGGATGATCTTGTAGACCTTGTCGCTGTCCACCGGCGGCAACTTGACGAAACGTGAAAAAACCGACTGGCCGGATACCGACATGACCACCGGCCCCGGCTTGATCCCCTGCTCGCGCATCAACTCGCGGATCGTGGTAACAATATAGGTCAGGCGGTCAGACTCTCCCTCGTCCCCGTACTCGAGTGTACCGATCGCAAACTTGACCAGCTGAATGCCGCCCGACTTGAGGCCGACGAACTCGGCCATCTTCAGGCTGAACGCCCCTACGTCGAGGGCTAAGACTCGATCTGACGCAAACATCTCCGGTTTCTTTCCGCCGAGGTGACCGTCAACGTGGCGTATTCGCCTTGATCGCCTCGTAGTCGTCGAACCTTATCATTGCAAAGGGTGTCTGCATTCTGGTGAGTATATATCCCTTCACCGGCGTGAGCTGTTCCCACCAACGCTTCGTCGGTGCAGGCCGCCCGCCGACCCCGACCAGGCGTCCCTGACTCTTGATCAATACCGCTACCCGATCGACGTCACCATAGCGTTCCAATGTGCTCGGGTGTACGTATACGACACTTCTGTGCCGGCCGCGGGCGATATTCACGTACGAGACATCACCCCGAAAAAGAACATAGCGTTTCTTACCCCGGCGGCTGCGCATGAGAACGTAATAGGTGAAATCCAGTTCATCGATCCATTCCGGCGTCGTCTCGTAGTCAACCAGTACCTCGAACCAGATCCGCTTGACGCCCTGGGCGGTGCCCCCCACCAGCTTGTACTCCGGCGTGCGCACCTTGCTCCCGGCCACGTTCCTTATCCGCAGGATGCGTTTTGCCATGGTATCCTGCCGCTGAGCCGAAGCCGATAACACCCCCGCCAGCATCACCACAACGACAACCCCGCCCAGCCTTGCAATGACTAGCCTCATATCACGACCCCCTATACCATATTGTTGCGAAAACAGGGCTGACATGTTGCGCCCAGTATAGGAAGCGCTCCTCTCTCCGTCAACCTATTCGGGAAATCAGCGCCGCCATTCTCCTTCCAGGGTCTCCACCGGGCATTCCGGCAGCGACGCGAGAAAAATTCTTCCATACCACTTCCGCAGGATCCGCCCGTCCAATACCACCACGATCCCCTCATCCGCCCCCGTACGGATCAGCCTGCCCACCCCCTGCCTGAACTTCAACACGGCTTCCGGCAATGAATACTCCCGAAAAGGATCACCGCCCCGCTCGCGAATCCTTTCCATCCGCGCCTTGGCCAAGGGCTGATCCGGGACCGCGAACGGCAAACGCGTAATGATGACGTTGGCCAGAGCCTCCCCGCGCACATCTACTCCCATCCAAAAGCTGTCCAGCCCGAACAAAACCGCATTGCCGTCTTCCCGGAAACGCTCCACCATTGCCCCCCGGGAAAGGCCCTCGCCCTGCACGTACAAAGGGAAACCCGCCGCCTCGACTTCCCCGCGCACCCGCTCGGCTATCCGCCGCATCAGCCGCGCACTGGTAAACAAGACGAATGCCCTCCCCCGGGATCTGCGCACGAAATGAAGAACGGCTTCCGCGACGGCAGGTTCAAAGCGTTCATCATCATTGGGGTCAGGCATGCCCTTCGGAATCAGGATCCGCATCTGCCGCGCATAGTCGAAGGGCGAGCCGACCATCAAAGTGCGGCTGCCCTCCGCCCCTGTGCGCTGCAGGAAATATTCCATGCTCCCGCTTACCGCCAACGTCGCACTGGTCATCACCACCGTCGGCACCTGAGCGAACAAAGTCTCCCGCAACAATGGAGCCACTTCAACAGGCGCGGCGTACAGCACCAGTCGTTTCCACGTCGCCCCTTCCCGCTCCACCCAGTAGACATGGTCCCCCAGAGTCTGTCCAAGAAACGCATCCAAGGCCGTGCTCATCTCAAGTCCGCGGCGGCGCACGGCCTCAATCTCCACGGCGATGTCTTCATCCACCCGCCCCTCACCCAAGAGCTTCAACCCGTTGCAGATCCGGGCCATCCCGCCCAATACCCCTTCGCCGGTCGCCAGGCGCTCGCCGACCACCCTCTGCGTGCCCCCCTGCTCGAACCCCGCCCAGGTGTCGATCCACTGAAACATCGCCGCCACCTCGTCCCACAGGTCGGTGACCTCCTTGGCCAGCTCACCGGCCCGCAGCAGCGCCAAAATCCCCTTGCGGGACTCCGGTACGTACAGGCGGCGCAACCAGTGTTCGAAAGCAAAGCGCGAAAGGCGTATGCCGAAGTGCTCGCTGGCGACATTCTCGATCTGGTGGGCCTCATCCAGTACCACCGCCTCATACCGCGGTAAAAAACTCACCCCCTGGGCCCGCAACGCCAACTCGGCGAAAAAAAGATGATGGTTGACCACCACCAGATCAGCCTCGAAAATCCGCCGCCTGGCACGCATGAAAAAGCAGTCGCGGAATTCGGGACATTTCTGACCGAGACAGTTGCCCTCCTCCGCACATACCGTGCTCCAGACCGACGGCGAAGGGACCTTGCCCATCTCCTGCATGCTTCCCTCCTGCGCCTCGGACGCCCAACGCGCGATCCCCGCCAAATCCCTCTCTTCGTCGGCGTTGAACATATCGCGTGAGGCACGCAACGCCCGCGCCAGCCGGCGCCGACATAGATAGTTACCGCGCCCTTTCGCCAGTACCGCGCGGAAATCTATTCCCAGCGCCCTTTTCAGGAAGGGTATGTCCTTCCGAATCAATTGTTCCTGCAGGCTGATGGTGTACGTCGAAACCACCGCGGGAAGCCCACCTTCCCGCGCCGCAAAGATCATCGGAACCAGATATGCGAAGCTCTTGCCGACCCCCGTTCCGGCTTCGACCGCCAGATGTTCCTTGGCATCCAGCGCCGATGCCACCGCCGCGGCCATCTCCCTCTGTTCAGGACGAATCTCGTACCCCCCACCCTCCGACAGAAAAGCCTGCTCCAACCCACCTCCCTCGAAAAATCCGCGCGTCAGGCGGCAAATCCCATCACCGCTTTCACCGCCGCCCGGAGCGATCATCACTCGCCTCCTTCATCTCATTCTCCAAACTTGCAATCCGTGTACTGATCATGCATAGTAAGAACCGATCTGCAAGAGCGAGCGTAGCTCAGTGGTAGAGCTCCACCTTGCCAAGGTGGATGTCGTGGGTTCGAATCCCATCGCTCGCTCCATTTTTTATCCGCCACGGCAAGCACCGGCGACGACAATCCTTTTCCGTGCAGACGCAATACCGCCCCTTCGCCGCAGCACGGTGATCTCAAGCAGCATCGCGGTGGTGGGCGAGGCGGGATTCGAACCCGCAATCCCGCAAAGGGGAACAGGATCCTAAGTCCTGCGTGTCTGCCAGTTTCACCACTCGCCCTGCCATGATGCAACGGAACTATGAAGGAAAAAGTCCGCGCCTTCAAGCTGCCCCGCTGATCCAATCCGGAATACAGCCCCCCACGGGACAGCCAGCCGGCCGAAAAAGGTGAAATTCAGCACCAACAGTCAGCGCCGAGATGCGGCACAACGTCGCGCCTGATGACAGCCCGCATCCCAAGCGTCGGCGGGGAATACTTCCTCACAAAAAAAGACGCCGTCAGGCGGCGCGACTGGTGGACGCTCAGGGGCTCGAACCCTGGACCCGCGGATTAAGAGTCCGCTGCTCTGCCAACTGAGCTAAGCGTCCGGCGCATAAATAACCCATCCCCCGGCAAACTGCAACCCCCAATACGCGGAAATCGTTCCCCGTCTTCACTCAGTGCCTCAAAAAGTGTACCAGGCGCCGCGTCCCTTCCTCAAGGTCTTCCAGGCTGCATGCATACGACAGCCTGACGTGCCCCGGCACGCCGAAAGGCTTGCCCGGGATCACCGCCACCCGCTCCACCGCCAGCAAGCGTTCGGCAAACGCGAAAGAATCTATCCCCATCGCGGAAATGTCTCCCAGCATGTAGAACGTGCCCTGCGGCTTCAACAACTGCATGTTCGTCAGGCCCCCCAGATTCTTTAACATATGGTCCCGCCGCTCACGGTAGGCCCGCACCATATCCTGAATCTCCGAGCCGGAACCCTTCAGCGCCGCCAGCGCGCCGTACTGCGCAAAGGTATTCGGACCGGAACTGCTGTGGCTCTGCATGGCCGCGACATTCCGCGCCAGCCAGCGCGGCATCGCCGCGTAACCCAAGCGCCACCCCGTCATCGCGTATGTCTTGCTGAACCCGTTGATGGTTATCGTCGCATCCAGCGCTTCCCGCGAAAGTGACCCCGGACTGACGTGCTCCACCCCATCGAAAAGGATGTGCTCGTAGACCTCGTCCGATATGATCACCATCCCACGCTCCAACGCAAAGGCGACGAACTCCTCTATCTCCCGGCGGGTATATACCACTCCGCTCGGATTGCAGGGCGAATTGAGCAGCAAGACTCTGGCCCCTTCGACAGCCGACCTTTCCAGATCCGCCACGGTGATCCGGTAACCCTTTTCGTAGTCCGCCGGCACTCCCACCGGAACCGCCCCGGCCATGCGCACCATCTCCGGATAACTGACCCAGTACGGCGCCGGAATCAGCACCCTGTCACCCTTGTCGCACAATACCTGGATCACATTGAACAGCGCCTGCTTGGCACCGTTGCTGACTACGATCTGTTCGGGCGAATATTCGAGGGAATTCTCCCGCTGCAACTTGGCGGCCACGGCCTCCCGCAGTTCCAGCAGGCCGGCGGCCGGCCCGTATTTCGTCCGGCCCTCCCTGAGAGCCTTGACGGCCGCCTCCTTGATATAGTCCGGCGTGTCGAAATCCGGCTCACCCGCCGCCAAGTTGACGACATTCTCACCCCTACGCCGCAGGCGGGCGGCTTCCGAAGTTATCGTCATTGTAGCCGAGGGACTGACTCCCCGCATGCGGGTATTCAAACGCCGCCCCCCGTTTTCCACGCGCCCCATACCGCTTTCGCCTTTCACCTTTAAGAACCCTCCACAAGTTCCATCTTTTCCACCCAAGGAGTGATCGTGTCCTCATCCACCCGCAGTATCCGCATCTCCCTGACGGCGTTCTCCGGCGAATCCGAGGCATGCGCGGCGTTCACCATCACGTCCCGCCCGAATTCCCGGCGGACGGATCCGGGCTGCGCCTTGCGGGGATCGGTCGGGCCCAAAATTTCCCGGATCTTCCTGACTGCGTCGGGCCCCGCATATACCAGCGCCAGGCAGCGTTCGCGTCCCGGCTTCTGTTTTTCCGCGGGAGCGCAGTCCGGCGGCCAGTATCCCGTCATAAACTGTACGATCTCGTTGAATTGATGGTCGCCGTACACCGGCGCAAGCATCTCGCCGATCTTCTCCTGCAAATCCGCCGGAATCTCACAACCCAGTTCGCTTCGCAATGCCTTTCCGGCCAACTCGGCCACCCGACCGCGCAATTTTTCGCGCAGGACCCCGCGCACCGGACCGTAGAACTCCTCCGCCTCGGCCACGCTCATACGATGCACCTTGGCGCCCACGATCCGCAGGCCCGACCCGGAAAAGGTATCAATGATGCTTCCGGGCCTCACGCTCGGCACCCGGAAATTGTCCGGCTTGATGATCACCAACGTCCGCTCGACCCCCTCATCTTCAGGCACATCCACCCCCTGCATGATTATGCCGCCGTCCGGCGTGCTGTAACGCGACCACAACCGCAGCCCGGCGGCCACCGACTGGGGACCGTTTCCGATCAGTACGGCGGGCTCGATATACAAGACCTCTCCCCCACCGCCGGTGATGAAGTCCCCGTAAATCTCGCGCACGGTCCTGGCCGAATCCATGCTGTAACGAGCACTGCCGGTCACTTCCCGCACCTTCCGAATTGCATCCTCGCCCCAAAAAAGCAGCATCAACACGCGCCGCGGACGGCCGCTGGCCTCGTCCGGAGCCAGGGCCCGCAAAATGTAGTCCGCCAGGATATCGCGCTCTTCCGCTGCGCTTTCCTGGTCGTTACGCACCAGCTCGGCGTATTCCTCCACCAGTTTCCGGCTGGGTCCGAACATGCGCGCCGCCACCAGATCGAGCCCCGTCCGGCCGATAATTCTCCCGATCACCCCGCCGGTCCGCGACTTGCCGATCGTGTAGGGTGTGATCAGTACGTATGCCAGTTCCTCCGCCATCATCCGGCCTCCTGCTTCTCCGGAAGTCGTCTTCCCGAGTCTCCACCGTTTCCCGGCAGGCTACCCGACTCCCCGCCGGCAATCAAGCCTGCACACCGGCGAAAATCTTCCGCCTGCAAGGCTCCGCATCTTCCGCGTGCGCCCAACCCCATCCCCGGGCCGAAAAAAAGCCCCGTACCCTCCCGGATACGGGGCCTGAATCCCCAAACCACAAAAAGCCTTACTCCTCGATAACGGTTATACATTCAACCGGACAGGTCTGCGCCGCTTCGCGCACGCAGTCCTCGGAATCCTCAGGCACTACGTCCACCTTGACGACGGCCACGTCTTCCATCTCGAATACGTCCGGGCAGGTGTCGCAACACAGCCCGCATGCCGTGCAGGAATCCGCATCGATCTTCACCTTCATATCAGTACTCCTTACCTCTCGCTTCCCGTTCTCTTTCCGTCCCCGCCATGCTCTCCGCCCGGCGGAAGGCACTGTATACTACACAGCCACCCGCTTTTTGCAAGTCGGGCGCAAAGAAATCTCTCCGGCGCTGCGCGGCCGGTCAGCCCTCGCCCCGAGCCCACATTTCGTACATCTTCCAGCGCTTCTCCACGTCGGCCTGCGCCAGCTCAAGAAGCCGTTCGGCCGCTTCGGGATTGCTGCCGGCCAACATGCGGTAACGCGTCTCGTTGTAGGCGTACTCCTTCAGTGGAATTGAAGGGGCTTTCGAATCCAGCATGAGCGGATTCTTGCCTTCCTCGGCCAGCAGCGGGTTGTACCGGTACAGCGGCCAGTAGCCGCTCTTGACGGCCAGCTTCTGCTGATCGATGCCCTTGCTCATGTCTATCCCGTGGGCGATACACTGGCAATAAGCCACGATCAGCGAAGGCCCTTCATAGGCCTCGGCCTCCAGAAAGGCACGGATCGCCTGGCGCGGATTGGCGTCTATGGCCACGCGGGCGACGTACACGTTGCCGTAACACATCGCCATCATTCCCAGATCCTTCTTGGCAAGCGGCTTGCCCGCCGCCGCAAACTTGGCCACCGCCCCGCGCGGGGTCGCCTTCGACATCTGCCCGCCGGTATTGGAGTACACCTCGGTGTCCAGCACCAGGGCGTTGACGTCGCGCCCCGCCGCCAGCACGTGGTCAAGACCGCCGTAGCCGATATCATAAGCCCACCCGTCTCCACCCAGCAGCCATATGCTCCGCTTGACGAGGTAATCCGCCAGCGAAAGCAGGTGCACAGCCTCCGGTGACTCGATCTTCTCCAGGCGCTTCTTCAGCTCCGCCACCCGCGAACGCTGCTCGGCGATCTCTTTCTCCGTCTTCTGCGATGCCCCGATCAATTCATCCACCAAATCCTGCCCGATGCTCCCGGCCAGCTTGCGGAGCAATTCCACGGCCTGCTCGCGGTGCTTGTCCTGCGTCAGCCGGAATCCGTATCCGAACTCGGCGTTGTCCTCAAAAAGCGAATTGGACCACGCCGGACCCCGGCCGTCCTTGTTGACCGTCCATGGAGTCGTCGGCAGATTACCGCCGTAGATCGAGGAACATCCGGTCGCATTGGCGATGATCGCCCGATCACCGAAAAGCTGGCTCAACAACTTGACGTAGGGCGTCTCGCCGCAGCCGGCGCATGCTCCGGAAAATTCGAAGAGCGGTTCCGTGAACTGAATGTCCTTGATGGACGAAAGATCCAGGGTGGAACGGTCGTTGACCGGCAACTGTTCGAAAAAGCGGACATTCTCCCGCTCCTGATCGAGGATCGGCAGCTTGTCGGTCATGTTGATCGCCTTGCGGCCCTCGACCTGCTTGTCCTTCACCGGACATACCGCCACGCACAACTCGCAGCCGGTACAGTCCTCAACGTATACCTGCAGGGTGTAACGCGTGCCCTCGGGCACGCCCTTGCCCTTCAGGGCCGCCGACTTGAAAGCCTCCGGCGCCTCCTTGAGAAGCCCCTCGTCATAGCTCTTGGCACGGATACACGCATGCGGGCACACCAGCGAACACATCCCGCACTGTATGCATATCTCGGGATTCCACTCCGGAACACTCAGGGAAACGTTGCGCTTCTCCCAGCGTGTCGTTCCCGGAGGGTAAGTACCGTCCTCCGGAAAGGCGCTCACCGGAAGATCGTCACCACGGCCCGCAATGATTTCAGCGGTTACCTTCTGCACGAACTCCGGGGCCTCCGGCGGCACCGGCGGACGCATCTCGATATCGCTCGTCGCCTCAGCAGGAACCTCGACCTGATGAAGATGCGCCAGCGCCTCGTCCACCGCGGCGAAATTCTTGCGCACCACGTCCTCCCCCTTGCGCCCGTACGTCTTCTTGATGGCCGCCTTGATTTTCTCGATGGCTTCATCCTTCGGCAGCACGCCGGAGATCGCAAAGAAACACGTCTGCATGATCGTATTGATGCGCGACCCCATCCCCGCCTTGCGGGCGACGGAATAGGCGTCTATCACGTAAAAGCGCAGCTTCTTGGCGATGATCTGTTCCTGCACCCGGCGGGGAAGCTTGTCCCATACCTCATCCGCCTTGTAGGGCGCGTTCAACAGGAAAACCGCCCCCTCACTGGCGTACTTGAGCATGTCTATCTGTTCCACGAAAACGAACTGGTGACACCCTATGAAACTCGCCGATTGAATCAAATAGGTCGAATGAATCGGGTCCGGACCGAACCGCAGGTGCGATATGGTGCGCGCCCCCGCCTTCTTGGAGTCGTACACAAAATAGCCCTGGGCGTAGTTGTCGGTCTCCTGGCCGATGATCTTGATGGAGTTCTTGTTGGCCCCCACCGTGCCGTCCGATCCCAAGCCGAAAAACATGGCCCTGACGACCTTATCGCTCTCCGTACTGAAACCCGGATCGTAGTCCAGACTCGTCCCCGAAACGTCGTCGTTGATTCCCACGGTGAAATGATTCTTCGGTTTGTCCTTCGCCAGCTCGTCGAGCACGCCTTTCACCATCGCCGGCGTGAATTCCTTCGACGAGAGACCGTAGCGGCCGCCGATCACCCGCGGAAGTTTGCCCGCATCCAACAGCCCTTCCGCAGCCGCCTCCTGCAAGGCCGTGACCACGTCCTTGTAAAGCGGCTCCCCTTCGGCGCCGGGTTCCTTGGTGCGGTCCAGAACCGCGATGGATTTGACCGTCGCGGGCAGCGCGGCCACGAAGTGCCGCACGGAAAACGGACGGTAAAGGTGAACCTTCACCACTCCCACTTTCTCGCCCCGCGCCGCCAGATACTCCGCCGTCTCCAGGGCGGCTTCCGCCCCCGACCCCATCAGTACGATCACCCGCTCCGCATCCTCCGCGCCGTAATAGTCAAACAAACCGTAGCGCCGCCCGGTGAGTTCCGCCAGACGTCCCATAACCTTTTCGACGATCTCCGGCGTGCGTTCATAGTACGGATTCACCGTCTCGCGCGACTGGAAAAACACGTCCGGATTCTGCGCCGTCCCCCGTATTACCGGATTGTCGGGGTTCAAACCCCGCTGCCGGTGCTCGAGAACGTAACGGTCGTCTATCATCGCCCGGATGACCTCGTCGCTGAGAACCTCCACCTTGTTGATCTCATGCGAAGAACGGAATCCATCGAAGAAATGCAGAAACGGCACCCGCGACTCCAGCGTGGCCGCATGCGCCACCATGGCCATGTCCATGATCTCCTGCACCGAGCTCGACGCCAACAGCGCGAACCCCGTCGTGCGCGTGGCCATGACGTCCGAATGATCGCCGAAAATCGAAAGGGCATGCGTGGCGACCGTACGCGCCGCGATATGAAAAACCGTTGGAGTCAACTCACCGGCGATCTTGTGCATGTTGGGAATCATCAACAGCAACCCCTGCGACGCCGTAAAGGTACTCGTCAAGGCACCCGTCTGGGCGGCGCCGTGCACCGAACCGCTCGCCCCACCCTCGCTCTGCAACTCGGCCACCAGAGGAATCGTCCCCCAGATGTTCGTGCGCCCCTCAGCCGACCATTGATCGGCGTGCTCGCCCATGGGAGACGACGGCGTAATCGGATAAATTGCACACACTTCGCTCACCTTGTGGGCCACGTAGGCGGCAGCCTCGTTGCCGTCTATCAATGCGATCTTGCGTTCCTTTTTCATCTTGAACACCTCGTCTTCGCAGGGTCTTTCGGCAAAAAAAGACCCCTTTGGTCTGCCTCGCAGTCAGGTTTACATCACGTTAACATAAATCGCCCGAGGCACTTTGACAACCGTCTTGTAACCCAAAATCCCCCCGGCCGCCCGCTGCTCAGCCGCGGCGCGGCAAACCCGCCGCCGCGCGCTTCGGCACCCCTGAAACCGGCCGCCGAACGGGCCCTCGCCGATCCCCGCCCGACAACATTGCTCCACCACCGCCTCCCGGAGGCACCCTAGGGCCGCGCCGCCCATCCGAAATCATCGAAAGCCGTCATATCGCTGACGACCCGCGAACCCTGCAAGGCCGGAAAATAGTCCACCCGCGGCATGTCGTGCCCCGCCATGAATTCATCCAGCTCCCGCCCGCGTTCAGGACAGTACAGCATGAAAAATCCACCGCCGCCCGCCCCGATGATCTTGCCCCCCAACACCCCGAAACGCTTCTTGACCTCGTCGTACAAGCGGTCCATCACGCTCAGGCTGATCTGCGCGGACATGCGCTTCTTGTACTTCCAGTGCTCATCCAGAAGGCGCCCGAAGGCGTCCAGGTCGCCTCCCTCGAAAGCCTTCAATATGTCGCGGCCGATCTCCTTTATCTTCAGGAGGCTCTCCACCACCCGGGCGTGATCCTCGCGGTCGCGCCGCCGCGCGGCTTCGTCCTGCTCCTTCAGCACCGCCGTCGCCGAACGCTGGACCCCCGTGTAGTACACCCGCGCCTTCGATACCAGCTCCGTCGCCGTCATGAAATCCACCGGCACCCGCCGCTGTTCCACCCGTCCGTCGCGCCCAATCTCGAGCACGCGGAATCCACCCAGGGCGGCCATGTACTGGTCCTGCTTTCCTACCGGCTCCTGCAGAATCTCCATCTCGATGCGACAGGCCTCCTCCGCAACCGCAACCGCCGCCGCCGGTTCCGACTTGTAGGCCCTTACCGCCGTCAGCAGACCCACCAGATAGGATCCCGACGAGCCCAGCCCGGTACGGGCCGGCATGTCGGCGATGCTCGTCAGCTCGATGTTCTCGCGCACGTCGTGCATGCGCAGAACCTCGCGCGCCAGGGGATGCTCGATCTCCTCTATGTCGTCCACCGTTTCCACCCGGCTGTAACGAATCACGATCTTGCGATCGGCGACCGAGCGCCGGTTGAGCATCAGGTACATGTACTTGTTGATGCTCATCGCAAAAATGAACCCGCCGTGTTCCTCGTAGAAGGAGGGCAGGTCCGTCCCCCCTCCACCGAGCGTGATTCGAAACGGAGTCCTCGTTATGATCATCTTCCATCCTCCGCCAAAGTGGTCAGAGAGAGCCGGCATTGCCGCCGCCGGCCCGCCGTCCCAGCATGTTCATATGTGAAAACCGCTCTTGAGAGCATCGTTGTAGAACATCTTCACCGTCTCCAGCGAAAACTCGGCCAGGTCCTTGCCGAAAAGCCGCGCCTTGGCCAACACCGCCGGCGTCACGGTGATGATATGGCATCCCACCTGCTCGGCCTGAACGATGTTCAACGCCTCCCGCGGACTGGCCCACAACAACTCCGCCTTCGGCAAGGGCTTGAGAATCTCCAGCGCCTCCGCCATCAAGGGCACCGGGTCGCGTCCCGTGTCCGCAATCCGTCCGGCGAACACCGAAACTATCGCCGGCACGTCCGCATTCAACGCACCCGCCACATCGCGTACCTGCTCAAGCGTCATCATCGCCGTGATATTGAGCTTCAACCCTTCCCCCGCCAGGTCGCGAATCAAGGCACACGAAGATCGTCCCTGCGTATTCGTAATCGGAATCTTCACGTAGACGTTCTCCGCCAGAGAGGCAAGCTTGCGCGCCTGTTCGCGCATACCCTCGAAATCATCCGAGAAGACTTCAAAGGAAACCGGCAGGTCCGTCACCACCCGCAGCACCTCCGCCGCGAACGCCATGTAATTGGTGATCCCCGCCTTCGACATCAGCGTCGGATTGGTCGTGAACCCCTTGACCAACCCGCCGCGGTAGGCCTCGATGATGGAATCCAAGTCCGCACCGTCGGCGAATACCTTGATCCTCATATCCGCCAGCGCCGGGACCGCGCCGTTCTCCGTCCGTCCCTCACCGCCTGCTCTTCCGGATGCCGTCATTGCTTCGCTTCCAACCCTCCAACCCGTTCAACAATCATTCCATCGCAAAACTTCCGCCGCCACGGCGGGACTTCGAAGTCTTCAGATCGCAAATTTCCAAACATTGGAAGTTTTCGGTTCAGAATTTCCAAACATTGGAAGTTTCTGGTCCAAAATTTCCAAACATTGGAAGTTTTCGGTTCAGAATTTCCAAACATTGGAAGTTTTCAGGTCAAAATTTCCAAACATTGGAAGTTTTCGGTTCAAGTTTTTCCAAACATTGGAAGTTTTCAACAGCACTTCCCGCTCCCTGCTCTCCGCGCCGGACCTCACCCGCCCGCGTCACCTTGACTCTCCGATTCCCACTTGGCAGCCCTCGTCTGCAGAGCCGGATGGGCCACCAGGGCATGGCCGACGACGGCATGAAAGGACTCCGTCAGCGGCGTCACGTGCTCCGGATTGACCGTCGGCACCACCACGCAGGCTTCCGCCACGCGCGCGGTGTAACCGCCGTCGCGGCCGACCACTCCTACGATCCCGGCCCCCACCTCGCGGGCCAGTTCCAGGGCCCGCACGAGGTTGGCGCTGATGTTCCTCTCCATGTTCCCTCCCCCCACCGAAAAAACAAAAACCACGTCGCCCGCCGCCAACCGGGAGCCCTTCAGCCATTCCCGGAAACAACTCTCCCAGCCCTCGTCGTTCACGCGCGCGGTAAGTTCAGATACGTTGTCCGTGGGCGCATAGGCTTCCAGGCCGCAGAGTTTGCGCAGGTCGTTGACCAGATGTGAGGCCGCCGCCGCACTTCCCCCGACTCCCAGCACGAAAACGCGTCCCCCTTCCCGACGTGCGCGAGCCAGACGCTCGACGATCGCCTCGACATCCGCCGCAGGCAACCGCTCGGCCACCTCAGCGACTTCCTTGAAAAAATCGCTCGCAAATGACATGGCCCGTCATGTACGCGAATATTCCGCGCTTGTCAACTTCTTCGACCCCTCTACCATCGTGATACCCTTTCATCGGCGGACTCCGGAGTGCTATGCTCTTCCCCGCCCGAGGAGGAACCCGTGAACAGGTCATACAAAGGAGCCATCCGGCAGGCGGCATATTTCACATTCAGCGCCGCGGTCACCGTCGGCGTGTTCACCTACCTCCTGTCCCACGTCCCCCTCTCCGAAATCGCGCGCATCCTGCGCAGCGCCGACCGCCGCGGCATCGCCATGTTCATCATCCTCTCAATGGCCATGAGCGTCTTCCGCACGTGGCGTTACCTGCTCGTCCTCCAGGTCGCCGGCCAACGTCCGCCGGTCACCGCCCTGTTCCTGGTCGTGCTCGTCCGCAATTTCTTCTCCGACCTGCTGCCGGCCCGCCTGGGAACATTGATCTATATTTATATAACCGTCTCGCGGCTCGGCATACCCTTCAGCGCCGCAACCTCCAGTTACGCCTTGGCGGTCCTCTTCGACTTCATCGCCCTGGCTCCCATGATCGCCCTGGCCGCCCTCGGCGTCGCCGCCTCGAACGAACTGTCGCCCGGAATGCTCCTGGCCGCCGGGAGCCTCCTGGCCGTGCTCACCCTGATGGTGCTCATCGCTCTGCCGCGCCTCTTCCACCTCGTGCGTTGGACCCTCGAACGCCTCGTGCGCCTCACCCACGGACGCTTCGCAACCTGGCGGGACGCCTGGGCGCGCGCCGAAGAAGACATCATCCGCGCCCGCCGCGCGGGAATCTACCTGCGCATGTTTATTCTCTCGGTGCTCGTACGTGTCGGCAAGTACGGCGCACTCTACTTCTTCCTCTACGCCCTCGCCCGCCCCATGGGCTACGCCCTCAAACAATTGAGCGTCGCCAGGGTCTTCATCGGACTGTGCGCCTCCGAACTGGCCGCCAGTACACCCGTATCCGGCATCGCCGGCTTCGGGGCCTACGAGGGGGCGTGGGCACTCGTCTTCCGACTGCTCGGATTTCCCCGCCACTTCGCCGAAGTAACCAGCATTTCCCATCACCTCTTCACCCAAGCCTACGGTTACTCCCTCGGAGCCCTGGCTCTCCTTCTGCTCCTCCTCCCCGTCTTCCGCCGCCGGGCGCAATCCCCCCCGGGCCCCCGCCCCCATCCCGGCCGGCCCGACCTGTTCTATCTCTACCTGGCCGGCTTCCTCCTCTTGCTCGCCGCCGCGATCGCCGCCCTCTTCCTGCACTGAAAACCCATCTTCAACCACCCAGGATCCCCTTCCATTCCCTCAGCCCAACCAAAACCATCCGACGTTTATTGTGTTGAACCGCTTCCATGGAATGCGATATGTTTCTTCTGCTTTTTTGCAAAACGTGGTTTCTCTGATGGAGAAAAGACACTCTCGAAAAGGAATCGCAGTCAGATGAAAAAAAGTGTCCCGGTCCTCAAAACGGTATTCCTTTCCGCCGTCTGCTTCGGTTTCGCCGCCTGCAATGACAGCGGCGGTGACAGCGGCCCCGCTCCCGTGGGCCCCGATATCAGCGGCCAGTGGGAAGGCGTCTACTACCGCGAAAACAGCTCCAAACGCGTCGCCATCCACGCCGAAATACAGCAGGAAGGCGATGCGGTGGTCATCAACACCGATAAAACCTCTCCACCCGCCCAGCACTTCACCGGGCGCATCTCCAACGACGGCGACATGGTCCTCACCGACGCCTCGGACGGAGAAACCTGGACCACTCACCGCGGCGCCGCCACCACCGAGCACGTGCAGATAATGGATTTTCTCTGGACTCCCGAAGCAGGTGAGCCGACTCCCCCGATGCAAATCGTTGATCTTCACCGCGCGACCGGCTGAGGCGCCTGGGGCACTCGGGGAAAAGTACGGCGCCGCCTGCCTCCGGGAAGACCGAGTAGCTGGACAACGTGGGGAGTCGCGTGCACGTGTCTCTGAAAAGGAAGATCGCCGTCGCCCTCCTGCTCACGGTCGCCGCCTGGATGCTCGCCGGCCACTTGGCCGCCGACGGCCCGATCCATCTCAGCACCAATCCCGGCCTCAATTTCGACCCGCCCTCAAAGTGCCACAACGCCCGCAACCGCATTCTCTTCGGTCGCTGGATCACCGACGACTGGACCCCGTACCTCCACAGCCCGATCTACAACCTCGCCCAGGCCGCCGTCTTCCGCCTCACCGGTATCGGCCCGGCACGCATTCGTCTCCTCGATGTCGCCGTATCGCTGGTCACGCTCCTCCTCACTTTCCTCGTCGTGCGGGAAACTCTCGGCTGGGCCGCCGGCCTGCTGGCCATGATGCTTACCCAGTTTACCTGCGTCTTCCTGATCTACGGGCGCTCCGGCCTCCTCGAACCCCTTGAGGAAATGTTCACCATGCTCACCGCCTGGACCCTGGTACGCGCCTATCGCCACGCAGAAGAGGACAGGCCCAGACTCGCCGCCCGGTGGATGCTCCTGGCGACATTGGCAGCCGGCTACGCCCTCTTCTCAAAAGCCTGGGGCATAACCGTACTGCTGGCCCTCATCGTCACGGTCTGCGTGTTTCCACCGCGTCGCCGCGCCCTGATTCCCCTGGCCGTCGCCGGCTGCGCCCTCCCCGTGGCACTCTACCTGGGGCCTTTCATACATCTCAACCGCCACGCCTTCCAATTGATGGAACATGAGTTCCGGCACAAAATCATCGCCCACGGCGGACTTATCGCCAACTGGCTGCATCAACCCACCTTCGCCTTTATGCCGTACGCCAAGTGGCTCATCGCCGCTGGTTTGCTCGCGCTGGTGGTGGTCCTTCCGGCGGCGGGACAACCCGGCCGCCGGAAAAACATCGCCCCGCTGGCCTTCATCGCCTTCGACTTCATCATCCTCAGCCAGGTCCTCTCCTTCTCCCATTACCGGCCGGAACGCTACTGGGTCCCCCTCGTGCCGCTTGCCGCCATCCTGGCAACCACCGCCACCATTCTCATCTACCGCCGGCTTCATAACCCGCCCCCCTCCCCGTCGAGGTGGTCCCCCGCAAGAACCGTTGGCGTCTGGGCGCTGACCACCTACGTGCTCTACCTCGGTCCCATCCACTCGAAACTCAATCCCTGGTTCAAGAGCGAACATCTCGCCCGCATCTGGGAACTGGCCACCGCCGCCGTGGCTGCGACCATCCTGCTCTGGGTGGCCGTGAAGTCGGCACGCCGGTCGTACGCAATGCTTCTGCGCACCCCCCTCCGCCTACGCATCACAGCCTTGACCACCGCCGCCACGCTGCTCGCGGCCGCCTATCTGAACATCAACCTCAAGCCCTGGTGGAAATGGCATCATCACCCCCACTATACCTTGGCCGGATTCAGCCGGCTGCTCGGCCGCCGCTACCGCGACCTCACCATCGCCGGTGAATCCCCCCTCTTCACCGTCGTCGCCAACCGCTATCGCGCCCTCAAGGTAACCGGCTACGGACTCAACCTGCATACCATGCCGACAGCCGGAGTGACCCACCTGATCACCCTCGAACACCACGGCTACAACCGCTTCTACCGGCGGCGTTTCCCGCGCCTGATGCGCCATGCGGTTCTCCTAGACCGGCCGGATGTCTGCGGCCAGACCTTCCTTTTCTACGCCCTTGATCTGGCCCCGCTGGAAATAACCGCCGCCCCATCCGCAGACTCCTCCTACGATTCGCCCTCCCTGCAGATCGCTATCCACAATCCCGACCCGCATACGCCCCAGTCAACCCTGTTTCTGCTTTTCAGTAACTGCGGCAGCGGTACGCCCGTCTTCACCGCCGCCCGCCGCGTGGAAGTCCTGCCCCTTCAGAAACGCCGCTTCACCTGGCATATCTCCCCGGCCGCCGAGAAAAGGCCGTTTGCCCTCCGACTCTACGCCCTGCGTGACGACATCTGGCTGCCGGCTGAAACCAGCCGCATCAACAGCCGCCACACCCGCATCTGGGACGACGCCCTTGCCCGCGGCCTGCTCGTACGTACCTTCAAGCGTCCCGGCAAACATCTCCGCCGTCCCGTCGCAGGATACATCGCCGTCCCCATACCCACCAATCATTCGCCCCTCATCTGCGGAGCACGCCTCCGTGGCACCCTTGAACCCGGAGACTCAATCCGCTACGCCTGGTACCACGGCGGGCGGCTTCTTCGGGCGATACCCGTGTCCCGTGCCGGCATACCTACCGCCGACTATGCCGCCGTCCTCATCGGCTCAGACCCGTTGCCGGCACCCGCCGAATTCCGTATCGAGTTCAAGGGCCGCGGCGAACTCTTCGTGGACGGCCTGCTGGCCGCATCCCGCGCCGAACTGTTGACCAATGCGTTCTTCAGGCAGTCCATCGCAGTGCCGCCGCCCGGAGAGGCACGCAATCAAGACAACCACAAACAGGAGGCAGAAGATGAAATTCATTGACCTCGCACGCACCCGTTACAGCGTGCGCAGCTACGCCGCACGCCCCGTCGCCGAAGACGACCTCAATACCATCCTCGAGGCCGCGCGTCTCGCCCCCTCGGCCAACAACGCGCAGCCGTGGTATTTCATCGTCGTGCGCGGCGAAGATGCCCGCCGCGCCGTCGCCCGCGCCTATCCCCGCGACTGGTTCCGCTCGGCCCCCGTCATCATCGTCGTCTGCAGCGAACCTTCCGCCGCCTGGGTGCGGCGCGACGGCAAGAATTACTCCGAGGTAGACGCCGCCATCGCCATGGATCACATCACTCTCTGCGCCGCCGATCTCGGGCTCGGAACCTGCTGGATCGCCGCCTTCGACCCCGTCACCCTCAGCGAAGCCCTCGGACTGCCCGCACACGTATCGCCGGTCGTTATGACGCCCCTGGGCTACCCAACGGATTCACCCCCCGCGCGGAAATCCCGCAAACCCCTGCCCGAAATCGTCCGCTACGAACGCTGGAGCTGAATCCGACTCTTCTCCACCCGCTGCAACAGCCCCCTTTCCCCCACACGGCTGCACGCCCCGGCCGCCAAAGCCGGTCAGCGCCGCAGCCTCACAGGTAGCCGTGTTCCCGATACCACCCGATGATATCGTCCAGTTCCTCCTCAAAGGTTCTGGAGGGCCGAAAATCGAGGTCACGCCGCGCCTTGGAAGCATCGAACCAGCGGCTCTTGGTGAAAAAATCCACCCTCCGCCGGAAAAGCGGCGGCTCGATCCCCAACGGTGTGCATACCGCCTCGCACAAAGAACCGGCCCACTGCATCGGCTTCACCGGCAGATGCAGCCGCGGCGGCGGCACTCCCAGTCTGGCAGCGATCATCTCCACCATTTCCTTCAGGGGCAGGGCGCGCTCCCCCGCGATAATGTATATCTCTCCATTCAGGTGGCCGCGGTCCATCGCCGCCATGAAGGCCCTCACCAGGTCACGCACGTCTATGAAATGAACGTGCGCGGTACCCGCCCCGACATAGAAAAAACGCCGCCGCGCCACCATCCGGAAGAGCTTCAGCGTGCGCATGTCACCCGGACCGTAAATCATCGCCGGACGGATAACCACCCCGCGCATGCGGCCCTCACGGAAATATTCCAGGGCAACCTTTTCCCCCTCCATCTTGCTGCGCTGGTATACGTCTCCGGGATTGTACGGCGTGTTCTCATCCGCCGGCGGCTCGGCTATGTGTCCCAACACGCCCACCGTGGAACAATGCACGAAACGTTCCACCCCCGCCGCAATCGCCGCCTCCAGCATGCGCCGGGTTCCCTCCCGGTTGACGTCGTAGAAAACCTCGTCGGGAAACCCCGCCTGTCTGAATAGTGCGGCGATGTGGTATACGCGCCTCACACCGGAAACCGCGCGCTGCAAACTTTTCGGGTCACGCAGGTCGCCCACCACGATCTCCACTCCCGGCAACTGCTGCAAATCCACGGCCTTGTCAGGATTGCGCACCATGGCCCGCACCCGCCGCCCCTCTCGCGACAGCAACTTCACCAGGTGCCCACCCACAAAACCGGATGCCCCACTTACCAATTCGATTGCCTTGTCCGACGCCATGTTGCCAACCACCTTTCCCGCCTTTTACTCCAGGGTCTCCGCCACTCTCCTGAAAACCACTTCCAGGTCTTCGCCCCTATGCAGTCCCGCTATGATCTCGGCCGGCGCCCGTGCCCGGCGCTTGAGTACCGGTACACGCGCCTCCAGCCTGCCCCGCAGCTCGTCACGCCGCCGCCACCCCTCGAGCATCAGTTCCCCCAGGCGTTCCCGCGAGAAGTCCTTGAAACTCAGGCACTCCCCGGGCATGCCCAGGGAAGCGAAAAAGTGCGCCAACTTGGGCTGGTATTCAAGAGCCACCACGGGCGTCAGCTCGCCGGCCGCCATGATGGTGCAATGCAGACGCATGCCACATACCAGCGCCGCGCGCCCGAGTACTCCCTTCACATCATAGTGGTCGTATTCACGGTTCGCAAACAACGCCTGCCCTTCCGGCACCCTGACCATCGCCATCAGTTCGCGCGTGATCGCGATATCCATGTGCTGCGTACAGACAAACAACACCGGCACCGATTCCCGCCGCAAGAAATCATGCAACGCTCCCGCGTAGGTTTCCAGGAAGCGTCGTTTCCCGAGCGGGGCCCCTCGCGTTGCGGCCCAGGTATCCACGTAGGCATTGATGTTAACCGCCAGAAACGGCCTGTGGGGGTCCAGTCCGAGTCCTGCAAGAATCGCGTCCACGCGTTCCTCACTCGCGGCCGTCACGTCCAGGGCCGCGTCCGCGCCCACGAGGATATGCGGATTTTCAACACCGACCTCCTCCAGGATAAGCCGCGAAGCCTCATCCCGCACGGTTATGAAATCCATCAACTCGGCGAGCCTCTTGAGCATCCCACGCCCCGCGCGCGTGTTCACCGGACCCACCCCGACGTCATAACACCCCATCACCTTACCGCGCCGCTTGGCCCGGGGAAGTATCAGATAGAGCGACGACATGAAATTGAAGAGCGGATTGAACAAAGCCCGGTCGAAAAGGATCGCGTCGAAAAGCAGGGTTAAATCCGATTCGACCACCGCCCGCCAGGTCGGGCGTCCCAGCATTTTCAGCGCCAGGTTCCAGGGAAGGGTCGGCAGCGGGCGCGCATCGGATCGGTAATGCGCGCGGATGTACTCCGGCCGGATTGTCGGCACCAGGTACTGCATGCCCGTCCCGCATTCATGATCCACGGCCTCCATGATCCCGGCCATCAGGGCCGCATCTCCCGCGTTGCGCCCCGAGGATGATCCCAGCAAGGCAATCCTTGAAATCATCTCCGCCCTCCAACCCGGCCGTGAACCGGCTGACTCAGCACCCGCGCCATTCTGTGCCATCGCCACAACTTTGCCGCCACCCGCCATGCCGGGGGACGTCTCCCCACGCGCCGCACTACGACCCGCGGGTCTCGCAAGAGGCGCCGCACCGAACTCACCGGCTCCTGCGGATCGAACCCCTCCTCTATAAGCACCCCGCAGGTGCCGATCGTCCTCTCCTCTCCGGCGAAAGGAAACGGATCGGTGCCGAGCAACAGGTGCAACCCTTCCTTGATTCCCATCCTCATAAGGGCCGAAATCGGAACCCCCCACGGACGCAGGGCACTGTCCGCCAGGCATATTTCTCCGGGGACGGATTGCTCTATCAGGCGCCGCACGATTCGTCCCCGCTGAAAAAGCCACTTGCCGGGGGCCCAGTTGAGCACCGCAACCGCTCCATAGCCGAGGACCGCCTCGATGATCGTACCGACCGCATGTCCATCCTCAGTGGCCGGCCGACCCGCCAGCGCCAGCACTTCCAGACCTTCATAGGTGGTCAACTGCCTCCCCGCTATGACGTAAAGAGGGTCCGCACCCTCATGCCGCCTTGTGATCTTGAGGCACTCCTCCTCCGGCGACTCCTCCACCCTGAACTCCACACCCGGCGACATTTTTCCCTCCCGCAAATCATCGAAGAAATTGAAGCCGCTGCGCTCCACCAGAAATATCGCCCGCGCACTTGCACCCCCCGAAGCATTCCCGGCCGCTTTCTCTAAATTGCGCAGGGCATAGCGGAACACGTCCTCGAGATTGTACTCGGGGTATATGTGCACATGCGTGTCGGCTGCCAGCCGCATTCTTTACTCCTGCCGGATGTATGGGCCAGACGGCCCTCTCGCCCGTCCAAGTATCGGCGCCCGCCCCGGAGAAACCCCGGCTTTCCAGCCGCTCGCCCTCACCCGCGCCACCCGGTCCGGTCTACGGTCGTCTTGAAGTCTGCAGTTGCTACCGCCGGGGCCTCCTCGCCGGCCGTCTCGGCAATGTCCTTCTCGCTCGGCTTGCCCACGAATACCAGCCGCCGCATCGGACACTTGCGCACGGCCAGCTTGGCGGCATCCATCTTCTCGGGATCATACTGGTCATAATCAATCTGCGAAAGATGATCCTTGACGCTGAAAAGATCCGCCGCGGTGCGGTGACATACCCCACAGCCGATGCAGCCCACCTTGCAGACCGCCCGAACATCCTTGCCGCTGTCCTTGTTGGAACAGGCGACGATCAACATCCGCTCGGACTTGAAAGGTATCATCGAAATGATGTTCCGCGGACACGCCCGCGCACACGCCCCGCAACCCACGCACTTCTCGTAGTCCACCACCGCTAGCCCGTCTATGATGTGGATCGCATCGAAATCACACGCCCGCACACAATCCCCGAACCCCAGACAGCCGTACGTGCAACCCTGCACCCCCGCAACCAGGTTCGCCGCCGCACACGTCTGTTCGCCGTGATATTCACTCCGCTGCAGGCGGTCATCATACGTCGCCCCGCAGTGGACCGCCGGCCGATACGCCCAGCGCTGCTCGACTTCCACCCCCATTATCGCGGCCACCTCGCGTGCCGTGGCCTCACCGCCCACCGTGCACAGGTCCGGCGCCGCCTCGCCGCGCACGACCGCCTCGGCGTATTCGCTGCAGCCGACGTAACCACAACCACCGCAGTTCGCCCCCGGAAGAACCGCCTCGATCGCCGCCACCCGTGCGTCCGTCTCGACATGGAACTTGCGGTTTGCCCAGCCCAGTATCCATGCCATGACCAGCGCCAGCGCCAGCATCGTTCCCCCCGCCATGGCTATCATCACCGGATTCATCTCAACTCCTGCCTCCCGCCGCCCCCTCTCCTCCAAGCGCGCCCGTCCCCGTCTGCTGATGAACAACCGCCTCCCGCCGGGGCGCCCGGGAATGTCCGTCCTTCCGCAAGGCCTTCTCCAGGCCCCGATCAACACCCGTAAATCCCATAAATCCCAGCGCCATGATGCCGGCCACGATGAAGGTGATCCCCGCCCCCCGCAGGGCCGCCGGAACATCGCACAGGTCCAGGTCCTCACGGATACCCGCCATCAGGGATATCGCCACGGTGAACCCGATCCCCGCAAAAAACGCCAGCACAAGCGATTGCCCCAGCCCCCACACCTTGGAGGGATCATCCACGCCGGAAACGTGCTTCATGATTTCGAGACACGCAAAGAGAATCGCGCAGTTGGTCGTTATCAGCGGCAGATACACCCCGAAAGCCCGATAGAGATGCGGGAAAAACTTGCGGACGTACATCTCGACGAACTGCACCGAGGATGCAATCACGAAAATGTATAGGATGTAATTCAGGATACTCAGGTCAAGCGGCCGTCCGGCGATCAAGGTCGTCAGCGGCGCGCCCGGACGCAATATGAAATAGGTCAGCGTCCAGCTCAGGAAGGCCGCAATGGAAATAACGAACGTCACCGCACTGCCCATGCCGAAAGCCGTGTCCAAACGACGGGATACCCCCAGGAAAGGACACAACCCCACGAAGTAATGCAGGACGAAATTGTTGATCAGGGCCGCCCCGACCGCTATCAGCAACAATGATACTGCATAATCCATCTGCGTCTCCTCACGAAGCCGGGCGGCGCCGCAGCGTCCCCAGCCAGTTCACCAGTCCCAGGAGCAGCCCCAGCGTGAGGAACGCCCCGGGCGGCAACACCATGATCACCCAATCCGGCCAGACTCCCGGCATCACCCGCATCCCCAGCCAGGTTCCGCTGCCCAGCACCTCGCGGATGCTCGCAATGCTCAAAAGCGCCAGCGTGAATCCCAGCGCCTGACCGACCGCATCCGCGGCCGCATGCCATACCGACTGCCGCGAAGCACATACCTCACAGCGCGCTATTATGATGCAATTGACGATGATCAGCGGAACGTACGGCCCGAGCTGCTTGCTCATTCCGAACATGAAAGCCGCTATCACCCGATCGGCGATGGTCACGAATGTGGCGATCGTCAAAGTGAACACCAAGATCCGCAGGTGCGGCTTCAGCAACCCGCGGATCAGGCTGACAATGACGTTCGCACTGAAGAGAACGAAAAGCACCGCGGCCGACATCGTCAGGGCCGCCTTGACGTTGTTGGTCACCGCCAGCGTCGGACACAATCCCAACATCTGCCGGAATACCGGGTTCTCCGGCAGGATGCCGCGGATGAACCTTTCAAGCGGAGTTGGTCCGTCTTCTGTCCTCATCAACTCGTCACTCCCCGGATGCCTTCAACGCCGCGCGAAAAGCCGTCACGGCCCGGTTCACTATTCCCACCACGCTCTCCGATGAAATCGTAGCCCCGGTCACGGCCTGAATCTCACTCTCGCCGCCGGCGCCGCCCTTGGTCACCACGAGCGGTTTCCCGGTGCTCTTGCCCCTGAACTGGGCGCGCCATCCCTCCTCCGAAATGCGATTGCCCAACCCGGGCGTCTCTTTCTGATCCAGTACGTAGAGACCGGTAATACGCCCGGCCGTCGCATCCAGCCCGACCAGGAGTTCAATCCGGTCCGAGAAGCCCTGCCCGCTGGCCGGCAGAACCCAGCCGGCCACCGCGCCGTCCTTGTCCAAGGCACGATAGACCGGTATCCCGCCCACCGTCTCCCGCTCGGCCTTGACCGCACCCGGCACCAGCCGCGGCACCTCGGCAAGCGTCTCCTGCAACTTGTTGGCCGCAATCCGCGGCGAAAGCGCACTGTGGACCCCCGCCAGCGCCAGCCCGAAAAGCAGCGCCAACACGATCACCAGCCAGGCCTGCACAAAATAGTTCCCTGCCCCGGCCTTCATGCTGCTGGTCTGACTGTCCTTCTCCACGCTCACATCCTTTTCCCAATCCTCATCGTGCCTTGCGGACGTGTCCGCCCACCGGTTCCGGAACGGTGAGACGATTTATGAGCGGCACCGCCGCATTCATCAACAGAATCGAAAACATCACCCCTTCCGGGTAACCGCTCAGGTAACGCAAAATCATCACCAGTACCCCGATACCTACTCCGAATATCCATTTTCCGCGCGACGTCAAGGGACTCGTCACCGGATCGGTCGCGATGTAGAAAGCACCGAAAAGCAGCGCACCGCCGGCAAGATGATGCCACACGTCCCACGGCGTCCCCGGGCCGAAATGGTTCACCGCCGCACTGATCAACCCCGCCGCCGCCAGGATCCCCGCCGGTATCTCCCACGATGCCGTCCTGCGGATGACCAGATACATCCCGCCCAGCAAACATGCCAACGCGCTCGTCTCACCGAGAGAACCGTTGGTATTGCCCAGCAGCAACGCAGTCAGCGGCGTGCCTTGCCCCATCTGCTTGAGGGCCGTCAAGGGCGTCGCCTGGGTCACAGCCTGTACCGGGGAATGCGCATCAACGTACCCCGCAGCCCCCATCGCCGCCGGAAAGGCAATCATCACGAAAGCGCGCCCCACCATGGCCGGATTAAAAATGTTCTGCCCCAATCCACCGAAGACCACCTTCCCCAGGAAAATCCCCGCAGAAGCTCCGATCACGGTCACGTACCACGGCGCCGTGCCCGGCAGGGACATCGCCAGTATCAACCCCGTCACCACCGCCGAGCCGTCCGTTATCCTCACCGGCCGCCTCAATATCAGCATGCTCACGGCCTCGACTACAACGCATGTCGCCGTGGCCAGCAGGGCCTGAAACACACTGAACCATCCAAACACATAGAACGACACTCCCAGCACCGGCAACAGCGCCAGGAGCACATCAACCATCATACGCCGCGTACTGACCGGCGCGGCAATGTGCGGCGACGGCGCAACATTCAAGCGACTCCACTCGCCGCCGCCGTCCTTCTTGTCTTTCGCTGTATCCGTCATGACCACCTTGCCGCCTCTACTTCGCGTGCATGGCCGCAATCCGCGCCTTGCCCATGCGTATCAACTGTACCAGCGGGATCCGGGCCGGACAGGTGTAGGCGCAACACCCGCATTCCATGCACGCGTTTATGTCATACTTCTGTGCCAGTTCCCAGTCCTCGTGCCGGGAAGCCATGGCGATTTTGGTCGGCACCAAATTGAGCGGACACACATCCACACAACGCCCGCAACGGACACACGCGGTCTCCTCGCCTCCGCGCAGTTCGGCTGCAGTAAGAACGACGATCCCACTGGTGCCCTTCGTAACCGGCGTCTCCAGATCAGCGACCGAAAAACCCT
>JAOZMZ010000011.1 GCA_029934055.1 Kiritimatiellia bacterium | reverse complement strand
CGCCGGACCCTCAGGCCCTCCAACTCCGGCAGCATGGCGTTGAGCGCCGAGGCAAACCAGTAAGCCCCATTTCTTTTGCCGAAAAACAGGGGCTTCTCCCCGAAACGATCACGCCCCAGAAGCAACCGCCCCGCCACGGCATCCCAAATTGCGAAGGCGTACATCCCCTCCAGGTGCATGCTCACCCCCGGCCCCCATTGTTCGTACCCGTGCAGGATCACCTCCGCGTCACTCTCGGAGACGAATCTGTGACCCGCCTCCACGAGACTTTTCCTCAGCTCCCGGTAATTGTAGATTTCGCAGTTGGCCACCATGACCACACCGCCATCCTCACTCAACATCGGCTGATCACCGCGATGGGAAAGGTCGATTATGCTCAACCGCCTGTGACCCAGAACCGCGTGCGCATCCTTCCACAATCCGTCGCTGTCCGGACCGCGCCAGCGCATGCGCTCGCGCACTCGCATGACCATCTCCACGTCGGGTCCCTTGCCGCTGAAATCAACCTGTCCACATATTCCACACACTGCCGGCCTCACCCTCTTCCACTGCCAGACCCAGCGCCCAGCTTGCGGTATACATCGTCCATCATCTCATCCGCTATCCGCGGCCATGCCAGTTCTTCCGCCCGTGCCCGCGCCGCCCGCGCCATGCGCTTGCGCCGCGAGACATCCTTCAGCAGCTCCAATGTTCCAGCCGCCATGCCTTCCCCGTCCCCCGCCTCATACTGCAAGGCACACGCATCGCTAAGGTAATCGGAAATACCGCCCCGGTTGGTCACAACCGGAATCCCGCACGCCAGCGCCTCAAGCACGGTCGTCACCGCTACACTCTCCACAAGTGGTATCACCGCCACAGTGCTGTTACGAAGCAGATCCAGGTACTCGGCGTCGCTGACCCCCCTCAGGATGCGCACACCCCGAATACCGCGGCAATGTTCCACCCCCCGATCATGGGATATTATGACAAAGTCCGTTTCCGGCAGGGATGCACTAACCTTCCGCGCGATCGCTGCCAGGGTTTTGAAATCGCGCATGTGAACCCCGGCGAAAAAACAGCGCAGGCGATCCGTCCCACCCCCCGCATCCAACGGACGGAAATAATCCGTATCAACTCCATGCGGAATGAACGTCACTCTTTCTTCGCCGGCGATCTCTCCCAGGAACCGTGCCTGAGCGCGCGATAGCGCGATCACTCGATCAAGGCGCTTCAAGTGTCCGGTGCTCCTGAACAACCAGCGAAAGTGAGAAGCCGGATGATGAAACGTCGCCACAAACCTGTGGCCGCGGAATCCATGAAAATGTGCCAGCAGTTTGTAACTCTTTTCCCCCTGGAGAAAGTGATAGATGCAGTTCCTGTGACGCAACATGTGCAGCAAAACCGCACATTCTTTGACGAAATCATGCCGCGAATATTCGAAGGAACCTCCATACCAGGAAACAAGCTTTGCCGGCACCCGCAACGCCGTCTCGCCCATAGCGTGCAGCAGGCGTCCCGGCGCGATCTCTTCTGCCGGAATGTAGCGCAACAGTTGGCGATAACCGGAGCGACTCATGTGGTGGCCGAAAGTATGGCTTACAATAAATATGCGCCCACTAGCCTGTTCAATCCTCGACATCCTGCCTCTCAGGTTTGGTCCGGCCGCCGGGCCTTCGTCAAGAACCGCCTCAAACGCACAGCGTTACTCACGCCGATCATCTCAGCAAGCTGCCACAGCCACGGGCCGAACTCCCGACGCATGGCTTGGACGTCGATCTCCTTCCCAAGCCGTAGATACCGTTGCGCTGTATCGAAATCGTCCCTCAGCGCCGCATGACGGGCCGCACGTCCCAGTCTTCCGGCCAGGGCTGAACGCCTTTCCGGCGTCAGTTCGCCCCTCTCCTGCATCCGCCGATACGCCGGTTCAATAATCTCCCCGAAATGTCTCAACACCACCTCGTAATCCGCAGAAATGCCGCCGGCTCGCTTACGGACGGTAAAAAGCACCTCGGCGATATGCTCGAAGCGGTATCTCTCCATACCCAGACGAAGATATAAATCATATTCCTGGTTGCAGACCAGTTCCTCGCGGAATCCGCCCACCGCATCGAAAAACTCCTTCCAGATCACGGCCGCCTCCACCGACAACGAATTGCTGATCAACATCGGCACCGGATCGTCCCCTTCCAAATCAGGTGAGTAGCGCCGTAGAATCCGCCCGTCACTGGCATCCACCGTAATTTCGTCACAGTAACGGATCACGCCGTCGTGCGACCCGAGACCGCGTAGCTGCACCGCAAGCTTGCGCTCATCGAGAACGTCGTCTGCATCCAGGAACTGCAACAGATCACCCTGTGCCGACTCCGCGCCGATATTACGCGCCGCCGCCGCGCCACGATGAGCCGTCTTCACCACCCGCACCCTCTCGCCGTAAGATTCCAAAATCCTCAGGGTATCATCCGTCGAACCGTCATCCACCGCGATGATCTCCACCCGGTCGTAGGTTTGCGAAATGGCGCTGGCCAAAGCATCGCCGACGAACTCAGCCACATTGAAGCATGGGATGATTATGCTGACCAGTGGACCGGACTTGCTCATACCTTCCTGCAGCCTTCATCTTCTGCCCACACCGCAAGCATAGCCTCGGCCGCTTTCTGCCATGACCAACCCTCCGCCCCGGTTGCATCATGCGGCCGCATGGGAAACTCGGCCTCGCTCAAAATAGTCGCCAAGGCCTCACTCTCACCCGGCGGAAACAGCCTGTAGGCTGAATAGTGTGGATAAGACCTCAACACTTCGACAAAGGGCGCAATCTCTGAACAAACCAAGGGTCTTCCCAACCCGATCGCTTCCGCAACGCCCAACCCATATCCTTCGTACCTGCTGGGAAGGACGAACGCCTTCGCCTGTGATGCCAACAAGAGCTGATCTTTCCGGTCCAGAAAACCAAGCGGCAGCAGTTTACCCTCGTCCCGCAGCCGTCTCAGCCGTGGCAGCTGCGCTTCCAGATATTCACGAAAAGGCCATTTCTCCGGCTCGACCTTCATGTCCACGCCCCAGCCCGTCAATGCCACCTTGACCTCACTCGCGGCCTGCTCCAACGCCCCGCATAAAACATCAATCCCCTTGTGCGGCCGCAGACTTCCCGGACAGTAGAAATACCCCCCCGCTTTCAGTCCATACCGCGCCAGCACATCCTCAGAAACCGTCCCCTCCTGCAAGTGTACCGCGTCGCCCGGGACCGCCGGACGTACAACCGCCGTATTCTCCGGAGCCACGCCGTAATGTTCCACGATCTCCCGGCGTGTGAATTCGGAGATTGCAAAAATCATCCTGGCGGCCTCCACCCATCCTCCCATCCATGCCTCCGTACGAGCGGGATTCCGGTAGTTCTCCGGAAAATGCAGCCAGTTCAAATCATATACCAGAATATCCATTGCGCCCGCCGCCTTATGTGGTGGAGGAATATACTGAGGATAGTTTGTAACAATATGAACATCTTCACCCCCCGCCACCTTCCGCCTTATCCGCCGGGCAAGCAAGTCGCCGTCGATCTCGTATCCCCTGATATGCAGCGACAGCTTCTCGCACCACCACCCAAACGTATACCGGCGGCTGGTTACTTCCAGGAAGCCGCCGAACCGCGGGACTCCCATTCCGCGATAACGCCCGAGACTCTTCCTGCTTCCGGCCAGTATCACCTCCATCCCGCAGGACGACAGCGCTCCTGCGATTTCCCGCCCCACCATTCCCACGGCTCCTTGGCCGAACATGTCGCAGAAAATGACTTTCCCGACCCGGCCCATGATTCACCCACGCCGATCCAGGCGGTAGAGCACGACATCCTTCGCCCAAGGAAGACGTCTCTGCAAACCGACCGAAAATCCCGCCGCCGAGAAAATGTCCAGGACGCTTTCCCGGCCCCCCGCGTGCACCTCGATCCACACCGTCCCCACCTCCGCCAGAATTCCTTTCTCCAGGCATGAAACCAGTTCGTGTTCACATCCTTCACAGTCCATCTTCAGCACGTCGATTCTCCCCTCCGCCGAAAGCACCGCGCGCAGTTCGTCATTGATCTCCTTCACTGCGCCCCCCGCCGGCCCGATTCCGTTCCGGCAGGCCAATCCGTAAGGATGCAAAACAATGTTCTCCCTGCCGGAAAAATTCTGCGCCGCGTACTCAGAAAGCCGCGTGTCAATTTCATAAACATGAACTCTCCGCGCCCCGCGCGAAACAAAATAGAGAGCACTGTCACCTATGTTCCCGCCCACGTCCACCACAACCTTCCCGCCATAGTCGGCGTCATGATAGTAATACTCCGAGAGAATCTCATCGGCCGCCCAGGTCACCGCATGCAACGGTCCGCT
This sequence comes from Kiritimatiellia bacterium, assembly GCA_029934055.1. Classification (GTDB taxonomy): domain Bacteria; phylum Verrucomicrobiota; class Kiritimatiellia; order B70-G9; family B70-G9; genus JAOZMZ01. The sequence goes on along the minus strand of JAOZMZ010000011.1, from coordinate 33,065 downwards.
CAGTCCGAACCCATATTCGGGAAACTCCAAGCGACATTCACCGGCAGTCAAAGCCTGCAGACGGACACGGCCGCTCTTCAGCGCCGGCCCTAATAGGCGCGCGACTCCCACTTTTACATCCACCCCCACGCCGCCCGGCAAGGCCAGCACGAACCTCTCCTTATCCGCCGCCTTGACCTCCAGCTCACCTCTCTTCTCCAACGCGAGAAATAATGAGAGGGTTCTGAAAGTACGCCTGGTTACCTCTGCCCGCACAGTGGAGTGCGAACGCAAGTCCACCCGTGCGGCCCCACCCGCCAGTATTGCCCGCCATGCCGGCCAATCAAAGCGTGTCCTCAGACACAGGAAACCCACCAGCCGAACAGCATTCCATACCCGCCGCAGGGGATTCATTACCGTTCATCCGTGGGTGAAGAGCACTTCCTCCACCCGTTTCCACATCCTGCGAACCATCTCCCCGTTTGCGGCGGCCTTTTCCAGCAGGCGCTGACGCATCTCCGCCCGAAATCGTTCGTCCACGAGCCGGCCCAAAAGCCGTTCGACCGTCGTATCGTCAAAATCCCTTCCCACGCACATCTCCGGGCACCCGTAATCGCGGAACAGCTCGGCATACTTGTGGCTCCAACCGATCCCCAGGCTGATCACCCCCTGGGACAACGCGTTTACAAGCGCATGATAGCGCGAACCCACGACCACTTCACAGGCGCCAATGATGCCCTTTAAGACCACCGGATCCCTCTCATCGATCACCGTAGCCTGTATAGACGCCGCCATGATTTCTTTTACCAGATCGCGGTCTTGCTCGGTTTCGTGCAGCAGGAATACCGGGTTCAAACCCGCCCGCTTAAATCTCATGGAGACCGACGCCATCAAGGCCGTATACCGCCGGAGCACATTTGAGCTCCTTCCCGAAACTACTCGCTGGTTCGGGATCAGACAGGCCGCCGGCCGCTCAAGGGCATATCCATCGGGCAGCCGCCCTTTCACCAAATGCGTAATGTCCGGCGCCCGTGCGACCTCACAGCCTGGCGGCACTACAGTCTCAAGGTATCCGCGCGAGGTCTCATCTCTGGCGTATATCAGCGCACAATCCTGCGCCAGGCGCCGAAAAGACTCTCTGATGCCCCGATTCTCAAAAGGGCCGAAGCTCTGGGGAAGCATCACTATCCTGCCGCCGTTCCGCACCACGGACCGAACAGCCTGTAAGGCCCTTTCAATCTCACGTCGGCCCCAGGGATCTCCATAGGCATAACCCGACGCGTCCAGAACACCGTCCAGTTCATGCCGTTTGACCATGCCGTAATGCGAGCGGTAGCCGGCGTGAAAAAGAAGATCGAGCGCCCACCCCAGGCGCCCGTGTCGGCGCGCCTCCATTATCTGTAACAGGCCGTACCGTGCACGCGCAGCGTAGGTTCCACACCCCGGCTCCACAGCAAAATCAACCGCCTGCGCGAAGCGCCTCCCCTGCTCCAGCACCGCCCGTAACATCAGTTCGGCGCCCTTGTTGTGGAATCCGACCCCCCGTATCTCAAAGATCATTCGAAATTATACCTCCTCAACCGCCCGAGCGGCTTGCGGCGGGCACCACCCACCATCCCGTCCGGGTCGCAGTAACCCACGGCGATCATTACGATCACGCGTTCATCCTCCTCGAGGTTCAATACCTGTCTCAGGGAAGTTTCCCGTTCCGGAATATCAGGCCAGTTGATACAACAAGTGTCTACTCCCGCCGCCGCCAGCGACAGCATGAAATTCATGGAAGCCAGGGACGCATCTATGTATATCACATGGCGGTCCCGCTCGGAATCAAAAGCGCGCAGTTGCCCCACGACCACCGCCAGAACGGGTATGCCTTCCCTGTATCCTTCCGTCCCCATTGCCAGCGATGCGATTCTGCGCACAAGACCGGGGTCATCGAAAATTCGGAAGTAAAAGGGCTGCCGGTTACATGCACTCGGAGCTTGACCGGCCGCCAGCACCGCTTCGTCAAGCACGGAACGCGGAACAGGTTTGGGCCGGAAGTAGCGTACGGATTTGCGATACTGCAATAGTTCACCGAGCATCGGCCCCCAACGCTCCTCCCTCTTCCGCAGCCCGGCCTTGAAAGGAAGACAAGTATCCCCCGCCGCAATCGAATTGCGATACGCTTCAAAACTCCTGCGGACTTCCGCAATTTTCTCCTGCTCTCCGATAACCCTGAAATATTCATCCAGGACTTCCCGCGCCCAACCCAGTTCCGTAACGTCGGCCGCTCCGCCCGCCTCCCCTGCAAGACGTCCGTAGACTTCCACGGTCTCACGAATGTATCCCAGGCCGAAAAGAGCCCTGCGCGGTCGCATGCAAAGTGCCTTCTCCAAGCGATGGATGTTCCGCCGCAGTATGTATGAATCGCGCGAAACATCACCCCCGCCGCCCCGCCCAGCCCGCACGACTCCCGCCAGCACGCCTTGTTGCTCACCGGCAAAAATCCCCGGAAACATCCAGTAGTACAAGGTTGCGCCCAACTTGCTTCCGGAACACACTCGCGCCAGCGCGCCCTTGAAGTTCAATAACGGCGCGCGAATCCGCCTGATCACCCTCCACGCAAGTCGCACAATTTCCATTATGATCCGCCTCGCCCCCTCTGAAAATCCCAACTCACCTCCGGAAGATAATACCCGCACCTGCCCGGCAGCATCTTGCCGGTTCCATACACGTCACTCTCCACCACTTCGAACGGCAACGCATCAATCTGGTCCACCATGCCTGCATCGGCGGTGAGCACCAGCATCAATGTGTACGGGCCGGGCATTAGTCGGCAGTTTCTCATTGTACAACGCACACGGAAAGCGCCTTCCAGTGATACAGTCTCTTCAGACTGGTAGCGACTGTGACACGTCGCGATTCTCTGCCCGAAAGCCGTATTGATCCTGATCGCCAACGCCGCTCCACTCAGAAGTTCCGCGCTCTCCCCGTCGATCTCGAAGGTGATATCCTCTCCCGGAACCGCGTGAGGGACCACCTTCCCGGAAGAGTCGGTCAAGCGCAAACGACGCAGTACCCGCCTGGATCCGGGAGACCGCGCACCCGTCTCAAGTAAATTCAGCTCGCCACTACCCGCGCCCACTCCCCCCAGATAACGCTGAATAACCTCCCGCGTCCTGCCCTCCGCCGTAATCCGCCCACCCTCCAGCAATACCGCCCGCGGACAAAGCGAATCCACCGATGCCATGTTGTGGCTCACAAACAAGACCGTTCTGCCCCCCCGCGCCACATCACTCATTTTCCCGATGCACTTGCGCTGAAAAGATACGTCTCCAACCGCCAGCACTTCGTCTACGAGAAGTATCTCCGGCTCGAGATGCGCGGCCACGGCAAATGCCAGGCGCACATACATTCCACTCGAATAGCGTTTCACGGGAGTGTCGATGAAACGCCCGATTTCCGCAAAATCCACGATCTGATCGAACTTCTCTCTTATCTCCCGCCGGCGCATTCCGAGAATCGCCCCATTGAGGAAAATGTTTTCACGCCCCGTCAACTCCGGATGAAAACCCGTACCCACCTCAAGCAAACTACCCACCCGTCCTCTCAGGCGTACGCGACCTTCCGTAGGATAGGTTATCCGCGAAAGAATTTTCAGAAGCGTCGTCTTCCCGGCACCATTCGGCCCCACAATCCCCAGCACGTCACCCTGTTCGACATTCAGGGATATATCCCGCAGTGCCCAAATCATTTCACCCCCCATCGCCGCCTCTCTGCGGTGTAGCAAGCCGGCGGCGGCACCGGCAATCGCACCTCGTATCGTCCGGTAACGATCATGCCGTCGCCCGATGCGGTAACGCTTGGAAACCCCCTCGACGCTTATTGCATTCATGGCTGTACAAAGCTCCTCTCAGCACGCGCCTCAAACAATATCCGCCAGCGCGGCTTCAACCCGTCGAAAATAATGCGTACCCACCAAGTAGATCATCACCGCCAGCAGCAGCGCCACTCCCAGCCGCCCCCACGCCGGAGGCGTTCCCAAAATCGCCGAACGATACCCATCGATAATTCCGGTCATCGGGTTGAGAACCAGTAGACTCTTCCAGGGCTCCGGCAGCTTTCGCACAGAATAGACCACCGGCGAAATGTACATCCATATCTGGATCATGAAGGGCACCACGAAGCGAAAATCGCGGTAGGCGGCGTTCAACGCACTCAGCAGGGTTCCTGTTCCCACAGCCGTCAGAACAGTAAGCAGTACTAACGGCAGAACCATCAGGATTCCCGCCCCCGGGACGATCCCGTAATACAACATCAGGCCCACCAGAATGGCGAATGCCACCGCAAAGTCAACCAGCGAAGCACCGACTGACGCCAGTGGAATTATCAAGCGGGGGAAATAGACCTTCTTGATCAGGTTGGCGCTGCCGACCACACTTTGACTGCTTCGTCCAAGTGCGTCCGAGAAAAACTGCCACGGTAACAGCCCCGCATAAAGAAACACCGGATACGGAAATCCCTCGGAATCCATTCGCGCCAAGCGTCCAAAAATCATACTGAAAACCACCAGGCGTATGAAAGGTTGCAAAAACGCCCAAAGTATCCCGAGGAATGTCTGCTTGTACCGGACCTTCACGTCCCGCCACGTAAGGAAATATAACAACTCACGGTAGTGCCATATTTCCCGCCAATTAACCCCCAGCCAACCCCGCGGCGGTTCGATAATCTGAACCGATACGTCTCCGGAGCTGCGGTCTTTTTTCTCCCCGTTCACTCATCCTCCTTCTTTTCGTCGCCACCCTCCGTCGAAGTCGGGGAGGATTCTCCGGCGATTCTTACGACCTGAAACGCCAGGGCCGCCCGCAGACGGTCCAACAGTTCATATGTCTCCGGCAGTATCAATTCCCCCGATACTTCGCGTCCGATCACCAGCTCCCCCAAGACCGGCTTGCCGCAACGAAGAGAAAGACGCGCCGACCACCCGTCACAGCCACCGCCTTCCCGGGCACCACTTTCCCCCTCCCATACCAACGCTTCCAGCCCGTCCGCGGTCGCGCCGTATACCACCAGCTTGGCATAGTCAAGCTTAAGACTCTCGAAAACGGGAAAACACATCTTCCACAGAGATTCGAGATCAGGGGCATGCTGCATGAGATAAGCCGCCTTTTCCACCGCTACACGGGCCGCCACGGCCTCTTGATGACGCAGCTTGTCCTCAGACAGCCTGGTCAACACATCCCGGAATTGTACACCGCTGAAAATCCTGATCACTACGAACGCGATAACCGCCAGGGCGGCAACCATCACAAGCACGACTTCACTGCGTGCAAACGTCACTACAAGTGCCGCCGCCCCAAGAAGAACACAAACCAAGTACAGGAAAAGCACCGCCCGCTGCTGACTATAGCCCATAGCTACCAACATGTGATGGATATGTTCGCGGTCCGGTGTGGAAACAGGCAGCTTCCTGTACCAGCGCCTGACGATTGCAATAGTCGTATCCAAAATAGGCAGACCCAGCGCAACGATAGGGACAAAAAGAGCGACTGCGGCCTCCGCCTTTCTGGATGCCCCGATCAAGGAAATCCCGGCAATCAGAAATCCCAGCAACATGCTCCCCGAATCCCCCAGAAAAATGCGGGCTGGCGGAAAGTTGTAGAGAAGGAACCCAAGAACAGCCCCGCTTAATGCTGCCATAAGCAGCATTCCGAGAAAATTGCCGAAATGCAGACTCACCAGAAACAGGGTTACGCTGACGAAAAGCGTCATCCCGGCCGCCAGTCCGTCAAGTCCATCCAGCAGGTTGACCGCGTTCATGCAACCCACGAACCAGAATATCGTTATCGGGAAACTGAATATGCCCAACTGCAGTGGACTACCGAATGGATTGCTCACCGCACCAATGGAAAAACCGAAAAAGTACACGATCGATGCGATTATTATCTGGCCGGCCAACTTGCGTCCGGCCGGAAGATCAAGGATATCGTCCGCCAAACCAAGCGCAACCGTTAGCCCCGCACCCAACAGAAGACCCCATGTGCGCGGCTGCACCTCCAGCAGATTTCGCGAAACCATGCTCAGCCCGGGCATCAGCATCAATGCCACCAAGGGCGTGCAAAAAGCCACGAATACGGCAAGTCCGCCCAGCCGCGGGACAGCGCTCAAATGCACCTTGCGGTAACCGTCCGGCCGATCAAGAATATCAAGCCTGCGGCTTATAACGATCACCAGCCGCGTCATGATCACCGCAGATAGAAACGATATCAGGGCTGCAACAATGATCGTGGTCATGCCGGAATTCCAATGATAGTATCATCCATCGCGACAGACTTCGTCCCCGTCGCTTCCCGCAACAGGGGGAATCGCGGAACAATTCTGTTCATCTCTATATGCCTCACGCGGTGTCGCGATGGAATCCCGCCGGCCTGCTGAATTCATCCTGACAACCACTCTGATCAATTCACACGGACCATCTCCCGTTCAAGCAGCACCGCACGTCTGTCCCACCACTTCACCCAACCCACACATTCGCCCACAGATACTACATCTCACTTCAGTATGTCATCTCGCTCAGTCGCCGGGACTCTTCTCTCAACCCCAGGATATCATCCCAGCGTATGAGCCATTCCCAGTATTCACTGTTACCGGGTGCTTCACACACCGCAGTTTCAACTGCGCGGCGTACCGACATCGCCAGCTGCACCCGCTCTTCCGGGGGTACGTCAAAACGCCGTACAATTCCCAGCGTGAGTACCCCTGCATCAACAAGCACATCCGGACATCGGCGGCAATGCTCCCGCACAATCGCCAGCTCACGGAGTGCCAGCGCTGACAACACTCCGAGATCCTTCTCCTCCTCGGTCGTCTCAACCGCCCGGGCCCATTGCCGCAGTCGCGCAAAGGCAGCCTGCCCCCGCAATCCGTCGATCTCAAGGTGCATCAGAAACAGCAGTCCCGCAATTAACGCCAGCGCCGTGACCCGCCTTCCGACCAGCGACCACACTGTCGGTATACCCTGTTCCACTCCTGAGTAATATCCGCCACCTTCGGACAACATTACGAGCGCCAACCCCGCCAAACTCACAATCGAGAGGGCAATCGCAAAACGATGCAGGTTATAGTCAACCAGGCTGTGCAAAATCACCGCCGCAATTCCCGACAGCATCCCCACGGCGAAGAATCTTCGACGCCGACTGGATTTCACGTAGCCCCGCCAGACCCTGAATGAAAAAGCTGCAACCCAACCAAGCATCAATAGACAGCCCGCGATCCCGCCTTCAGACAAAAACTCGGCAAAATCATTGTGCGCATGCGTCCAGCGGCCGAAATGCAGGAGATCACTCTCGAATAACGGAAAAGCATGCTGAAAGGCCCCGAATCCACAACCCCACCACGGACAGGCTGCCCATAAATGTAAGGTGTCCCGCCAAGCCGCCAGACGCACGCTCGCCAAAGGATCCCGCGCATATTCACCAATCTGAACCAGCCTCGCAATAATACGATCCCATCCGATCCAAAGGCTTATTGTGAATGAACAGATCAGTAACAGCCAGATCCCCGCCCTGCCTCGCGATTGAAGATATCCGTGTCGCCCCCGGCCCCACACGGTCAGCAGCCCGCTTGAGCCCAAAACCAAGAGCATTGCCAGAATCCCACCCCGAGACAGCGTCAAAATCGTCGCCGTGACAGTCATCAACAAGGCCATGACTACGAGCACCGAGACCGACCTCAAGCCGCGCAATCTTCTCCAGCCGCCACGGAGACTCCCCATCGAAGGATCGAATATCCTCTCGGCTCCCTCACTGTATAAGAGACCCAATCCCACCCCACTGACCAAATTCATGTACGCCGCGAAATGATTACGGTTTGTAAACGGACCAAATATGTGTCCTCCGTATATGGGCTCATGAAAACCCAACAGCTTGTCTGCCCCGGCAAGGAACTGCAGAATCCCCGCGGCAGCCATCAGCGCGCCCGAGGCCACCAGCAGCTCGCCGACGCGGCGCAATTCCGGCCATCCGGGTCTCACAGATGTTATCACGTAAAAGGCACTTGCGACAGAGGCCAGAGACATTATCGCACGCCAAGAGGTCCCCGGTGCCAGGGAAATCGTCGCCATCGCCAACTTGAGACCACTCTGTTCACTCAAGGCTCCCAGTCGCTGACGGAGGGTCGCCGACAAAGGACTCATGGCCTCCACCACGCGCACTGGAAAAGGTATCACCTGAATCAAAATGTACGCGATCAAGACAAGAAACAGGGACACCAACAGCCGCTCGTGCATCATTCTGCGCGAGATGTCTATCATGCGGGAAACCAGCAAAAGGATCGCGGCTGTCTGCAACATCAGACCCAACAGGAACCCCGTCCACAATTCCGACGTACCGAAAATCCATGGGGCTGCCACCAGACAAGCGATTACCAGACGAATTGATACCTTCTCGGCAATTACCGTACCCCTCATATATCCCCAATCGTTGACGGTAACCCTCGACCTCATGCCGCCTACCAAAAGCTACGAAAACGTACAGTCAACCTGTCTTGGCCTGAAATGAGAATACATGCTAACAGCGGCCGCCGCAATCACAAGCCGCAGGCCCCTTTGCTTATCGGTCACTGCAATCCCCGACGTCAGCCCGGACGAATAACCGCTATCCCCGCGACTCGACAGTCGTCTCATCGCTCCGTCGGCGTGACTTGGCGTAGTAAGCGCGATTGTAATCGCGATAATAGCGGGAGTAGCCGTGATAGAAGTAGTCCGAGTAGTATACGCCGAACTTCTTCAACTCCACCTTGTTCAGTATGCCCCCGATCACCCTGCCCCCAACGCTTTCCAAATGCTTCCGTGCCCGCAACACCTGTCCCATGCGGCTCTTGCCCGCCCGCACAACCAGCACGATTCCGTCGCCGATCGCACTCAATATACTTGTATCAGCAACGAACAGAACCGGGGGGGTATCCAAAATAACACGATCGTAGCCCTTGCGCACTTCGTCCAGGAATCTGCGCATCGCATCAGATTCCAAAAGCTCCGCCGGCCGCGCCGGCTTCGGTCCTGCCGCCAGAATGTCCAGATTCTCCAGCAAAGCCGAATCCTGCGAAGTCTTCTGGACCGCCTCTTGCACGGAGCACTCGCCTACCAGTACCGAGCTGAGACCCTTCCGGCTGCTCAAACCAAAACTGCGGGCGATCATCGGTCGCCTGAAATCAGCATCGACAAGAAGTACTTTGCGGCCGCTTTGAGCCATCACCACCGCCAGATTGACTGCCATGGTTGTCTTGCCGTCCCCCGGGCCCGGAGACGTGATCAGCAGAATCTCACGTTCATCCGACGGCGCCGAGAAAAAGAGCACGGTCCGAATGTTGCGGTATGCCTCCACCGCCGAAGACTCCGGCTCCCGACAACTGACCAGCGCGCGATAAACAGTTCCATCACTGACCGTATCTCCCTCACCTATCGCCGGTACGAACCCCAATACCGGAATACCGAGAACTTCTTCGATGTCTTCCGGCGTACGTATCGTATCATCCAATCGCTCGACCAACAGGGCCGCACCCACCCCCAGGATCAGCCCGAACATGAGCGCCAACAATCCCCGACGTACCTTCGGCGGCCCGGTGGCCGCCTTCGGAACCGAGGCCTTTTCGACCAACTCGGCGTTGGTCCACTGGTAATCCGAGGTTATTTTTACCTCGCTCATCCGCTCCACCAGAATCTCATACAGTTTCCGGTGCCGCTCTACCTCGTTCCGGAGATGTTGGAACATAAAGGATTCCTTGGCCAACGCCAGTGCGCGCGTGTTCTGTTCGTTGTAACGCTTCTTGAGTTCAGCCTCCTTTTCCTCCAAGACCTCGACACGCTTACGCAAGCTTTCAACAATCTCACCCAAGGCAGCCCGCAATTGTTCCCGCAATACACGGATTTTGCCCGCCACGGCCTGCATCCGCGGATGCTGAGGCCCATACGTGTCACGCAAGGACGCGCGCTGGGCCTCCGCTTCTATCAGTTCGTTGCGCAAACCGGTAACCGTTGGATCACTGCGCACATATTGCAACGAAAACAACTGTTCATCCTGCGGATCTATCACAGTCTTGCCGGCCGCCATCCGCACCACACGGTATTCGGATTCAGCGTCAACCCTGTCCAGTTCCGTCTTCGTCAGGCTCTCGTTCAACATGGCAAGACGCCTGAGAACCGGATGATCGGGACTGGTCGTGTCCAGACTGGATAAATCCGTAGACTCCCGGTAACGCTGAAGCCGCTCTTCAGCCGCACGCAGAGCCCGTTCTTCCTTCTCCTTCTGCTGTTTCAAATAGGTAAATGCATCATTACTCATCTCCGCACGGCGTCGGTGGTGATAGGTTATGAAAGCCCGGGCCACCCCATTGGCAATCAGAGAGGCCACCCGCCGGTCCGTACTGATACCCTCGATTATAATAAACTGGGTATTCGGAAGATACCGTGCACGTACCATGCCTTTGAGAGATTCCCAGGGTTCAGGCGGCATGCTGACCGGTAACCCCAAAAGCGCTTTCAACGAGTCGAGCATCGAACGGTGCGATCGCGTCCGAACGTCACCGGCCTTACCGAAAAGAGCGGCTATGGAGGGATCCTCCAACGCAATTTCCAGAACCCTGCGGCTGCGAATAAGCTGTGCCTGAGTGCGATAATAATCTTCTGCCCACCAAGGGACATTCGGTTGGCTGACATCATGAAATTGCACGATCGCCGGACCGTGCGTCTCCAACAACACCTTCGCGTGGGCAACATAAACCGGCGCCGAACGATAGGCCCGGAGGACACCCAAAATCGAAACCCCCAGAAATACGGCCAGAGCAATCCCCGCATGCCGGTGCACAATACTCACGTATCGCAACAGCGATGTACCCAACCGACCGCGACTGTACGCCTCTATTCCCGCGTCTTGCACCTCTTCAGTCCCACCACCTGACGCGCCCCTCACCCGCCCAAGATATTCTTTCATCTTTATTACTTTACAACTACACAGTATGAATGTAAAACGTTTCTACATTCATATATCACCCTGACTATCTGACAAGTAAAATAAAAAGTCCGAGTTCAAACATAAACTGTTATCGAATTTACAAATCTTTACGGCGCTGGCGTGTACGATACCCCCGCCCCTACACTCGGCCTCACAAACTCCGACAGGCGCGCCAGAAATCCCGAACCCACTACCAGCGTGTCGCCCCCGCGTAGATAGACCGGGGGTCTCACCCCTTTGGCGATCTTCACCAAGTCTATCGGAATGATCGTCTGGCCGTCTTTTGCTTCCCTGACCAGAAATGAGTTTTGCGCCCGCGCCGTGGCCGACAACCCCCCCGCTAAGGCAACTGCCTTTAGCGCATCCACCTTCTGTCCACTCTTCAATTCAAACGCCCCCGGCCTCTGGACATATCCCAATACGTAAACATATCTCCGCATCCTCGGCCGTACGGCGACTATATCGCCACGCCCGACCAGCACATTCAAATCCAAATCACCATCATCTACAAGCGCCTTGAGATCTATCCTGACAACCGTTCCCCCATCCGCCTCCGCCCCCCCGGTACTCAAACCGTCTCGCAACCCCGTCCTGCCGCGCCCTGCACGGTGAACCACCAAAACCTCGTCCCCGGCATCCGCTCTCAGCCCCCCCGCCATGCTTAAAATTTCAAGCAAGGTGTCCCGGTTATGACGCAACTTGTAAATCCCCGGCTTGACCACCGCCCCGGTAACAAGAACAACCACACTGTTGTACTCCTTGACATCAACCGTGACTTGCGGATTTTTCAGGAATCTCCCACGATAGGCGGCCGCGATCTCCTTCTCAACCTCACGAGGAGTCCAACCCGCCACTTTGACACTACCAACCCAGGGTAACGATACTGATCCATCGTCGGCAACCGCCCGCAAAAGGCGGCTGGTTTCTTGCGGCGATTCAAGCGCAAAAACGGATATCTCCAGAACATCCCCCGGACCAACTCGATATTCCCCCTTCTCCTCACCGCGATGAGTAACCGCCCACCGCTCAAGCAGTTTCTGCATCTTTTCGCGACGATCCGACTCCCTGTCATCGGTCACATACGGCTTGCCTGAATCAAGAACGTCTGCAAGCGGATTGTGAACCGAAGGCCGCGAAAAATCCTGGTGACTACAGCCACCCCCCGCAACGGCAGCCATCAGCCCCAGGCACCCCGCCCCCAGAAATATGCTGATTGACCCGTGCCTCGTTACGCCCCTTCGTAAAATATTCATCCATTCTTCCCGTCGTCAATCGTGAAGCCCCATCCTCTCACGGACTGATAAGCTTCGGTCGCTCCTCCTCGGTGCGCCTGGCGACCTCCGATACCGACGTCGCCAGAAGAACACTGCTCAGTTGTGGTATGGATATGAACGCAACGTCCCTCGGAATGACCACAATGACGTGATGTGCCTGTTGGACGACATTTCCAGGCTTATTCTCTTCCACCTCGATCCGTAGCCGCGTCCAGTCAAAAGTAATGTAGTACTCACCGGGCGGCAATTCCGGCAACTCAAAGAACCCGTTGTCATCAGTCGTCGTCTCGGCCACGAACTTTCGCTGCTCAACATCCCATGCCCTCACGGGAACCTTCGAAGCCGGCGTCTCCCCATCTGTGTAGAAAACGAAACCACGAATCTGCGACCTGAATACCTTGGTGAGCACCAGACTGCTGTCCGATACCGGCGCAGCTCCCACCGCCGGCAAGGCGATCACCCCCACCAAGATCACCATACACGCCCCCAGCACTCTGTAGCCGATGCTCTTCATTTCAATGCGTCGGCATAGCCTACCAGTCAACTCTGCCACCTGCCTTCAAAATACACCCGAAACACTCGTCCATCAAGGATATCACAATCGGAGAAATCTATGTACAATATCCGCTGAAGAAGCTAATATTATGGGTGACAGCTGCCGGGAGGCTGCAAATATGAAAAGAATAATGACGGGTTTCATTGCCTTCATTCTCTCCGCTCAAGCCTGGGCCGCCAACAGTACTCCTTCAGATCTTATCCTCGACTTCCGCCCCGGCACACTCCTGCTGAGCAGCCAAACGCACGACTTCGAGGTTCTCGGACCCGGCCCTCAAAAACTTAACATCCAGGAGGTCGAACAGGGCGGGAAAATCACGTCCATCCCGAACATGCGCCTCGGCATCGGATTGAACCTGCCGGAATCCTACCTGGATCTGACCGGCGTAATCGGCGTCCTACTGAATGAACGTTTCCGATCCCTGGCCCTCGGCCTCGACGGATGCTGGCAATACCGGGCAAAGCGAAACGTCTCGTTTGGACCGCATCTCGGACTGATGTATTTCCCCAACCCAGAGTGGACCGGTGATGCCGACGTTGATCTGGAATCAAGCTGGGCCACAACAATCGGATTCCAGCTCTCCGTCGGCTACGATATACTCTTTGTTTTTTCGCTCGACTACTTGGCGGCGCAACCGTTCGACGCCGATGTTGATCCTCCCTGGAAATTGAGTGATGACGAATTAGACTTCTCCGGCGTCCTCCTTCAATTCGGCGTCCAAGGACGCCTCTGACCCAAAAAACACTTCCGAATCACCGCAACAACTCGCGCGGAAGAATTACAATAATAACCTTCGGCAACTGCGCTACGCGCGGATCACTGGACGGTATCACTTCCATCTTCAGTCGCAGACGCCCAATCCGCAGTCCGTATTTGCCCACTTCCAGCTTGGAAAGTGAAAAATATCCCTCCTTCCCTGTGTGTGTCGTCTGCAGTAATCGCCGATTCTTCTGACCCCACACCTGGATGGTTACATTGCGTGCCGGGACCTCGTCATCTTCTGCCCGTTGCGTGCAGATGAGGACACGCCCCTTGATGGGCGCGGCCTCAACTACTACAGCCGACTCCTTATGTCCCGCCTCAGCTCCAAGGTGTCCGGCAAATAAAAGCCATAGAAACAACCCCGTTACTGCCTTCGGCAGTCCCTGCCTAACCACCCGCATGCCTTCTCCCGCATTCCGGCGCATAACCGACCCAATACCGCCGGTACCCTGCTGAGAACCACCAATCCACACTCCCATAATGCAATCAGCCTGCACCATGAAGTTAATTCATTATGATCAAACGTTCTACCACTGGCAAGCGTAACCCCCCGCCCCGCTCTATCACCGCTGTCCATGCCGAGATTGGACATTCACGCTGACGATGCTAAGTTGATGGCATGAGCATTGTCCGCCCTTGTCTCAAGTAATAGTGCCCATGCAGTTCCCTAGGTCCATTATGTCATCTCGGAAAATATCCCATTCGCTACAAACTATCGTCGAACTGACAACCCCCCGAACGCCCGGCACCCGTATTCCGGCCGAGTCGCTCCAGCATCTCGATTGGCATGAAATCGCCGATGTCGCTCACGCGGAAGGGTTGGCTACGATCCTTTTCCACAAGATCCGCTCATACCGCATTCAGGCATCCATACCCGCGGATGCTTTCGAACGCCTTCAGCACACCTACTATTGCAACGTTGCCCATGCCGTCTACGTCACTGACATGTTGCTTCAATTCCTGGAAGGATTGAGAGCCTCGGGAATACTCGCTACGGTCATCCGTGGACCGGTTCTATCGCAACTCATTTATAATACGCCCTTCCTTCGCATCTTCGCCGATGTAGACATCCTCATCCCTTTTGATCAGCGCCGCCGCGCCTTTGAGTATCTCGCCGCCGAAGGCTACACTCCTCAATTCAACCTGACGATCCGTGAACTCGAAATGCTGTCACTTTTCAGGGATTCGCACTCCTTCCTCAGGACTGATGGCGCCCTTTGCATTGATCTACACTGGAAGATTACCTCGAGGCCCTGGCCGATTACTACCAACGGTGAAAGCCATGTATTCGACCGCCTGTACTCCATCCCCATCCAAAACAAGCCTGTTGCAACTCTATCGCCCACCGACACCCTCACAGAACTGCTCATTCACGGGTGTCAGCACGCTTGGGACCGTCTTGCCCTTATGTGTGACGTGGCCCACTTGTTGAAACTCATCTCGGAAAATGATCTGCGAGAGGTCCTTGAACATGCCCGTTCGTCAGGGTTGCTTCCGGCGATGGCGGCTTCGCTGGGCCTGGTAAGCCGCACATATCGCCTGCAGGCCGCAGACTCTCTCTCAAGCATAGAAGACAAGAAGGCCGATGCCGTCTCGAAGGCTTGGAGTCGCTACAATGACCGGGCATCCCGGTTGAACAAGTGGCGGATGCATCTGGCAGTCCTGTCCGGGCCCCCTCACAGGATTCAATGGATTCACTGGTTGGTCTTCATGCCTACCTGCCTTGAAATCCAGGCCGTACATCTGCCGTTTTCTCTCAGATATCTCTACTACCCCTTAAGGATCATCCGTCTGATCTCACGTCATGTTCGCCTACTGGCGTTATCCTCCCGCCGCTTTTTTTCCATCAGAGGCAAACGCAACCGACGACTCCGTCCCGCATCCCGCCGGCTTCCCTCACCACAGAACATCTATTTGAATCACCTTGCGCTCGAGGCGCTGGCGCAGGGGAAAAAAATCACGATCCGCGTCGGCGGAAAAAGTATGCTGCCCACAATTCATGATGGTGACGTCGTCGATATCAAACCTGTAGACAATCCAAATACCCTGAATGTAGGGCAACTCGTCCTGTATCGAACCCCCGACGGCTTGCTCCGTATCCACCGGCTGGCGGAAACTCTCTTCGCCCCCTCCGGTATCCGCGCATACAAAGTCCGTGGTGATTCGTCTTCACGATCTGCGGAGCGCATTTCACCCGATCAGATTCTCGGGCTGGTCGTCTCTCACCGCCGAACATACCCCGTCGACAAGCGATAGCAACCGACCCACAGCCTCCGAGATGTCATTACAATCAAGTTCATATATCGGAACGCAGCCGACAATCCTCTCCAAAATCCCCAGATGTCTTTCCAACATTTCTCCATCAAACCAGGGAAAAGAAACCACCGGTATTAAAGCCTCTACCCCATGCCTCTTCTCAAGTCTCCTCAATCGGCAGCCCTCATCAGGCTCCTTCGACCTCCTTATTATCACTACCGCGGCAGCGCGCTTGCCCTTGTTTGCCCTGAACCCACCTTCACCGGCCCATGGAGTACCCCAACAAGACACTCTTCCGGATTCTGCGGACAGAAGCACTGTCCGGTCATCGCTCAAACATTCCAGCCCGCCACCCTGCAATACCGCTGCAGCCAATGTGCTCTTGCCCGCGCCCGATGGACCCGCCAGAACAATTCCCGCCGAGCCGTGAGCAATGCACGCTGCGTGAATGATCATCCCTTCTCTTTCGGCCAAAAGATACATCATCAAGACCTGATCCAAGGGATAGCTCAAGGGATATACACACCCGCCCCCTTTCGGCCGGCATGCCTCGCGTGAACAGAACACTGCGTAGTGTCCATTCACCGGATCAATACTCAAAATACGCTCCCACACCCCATCCGCCCCGGCAAAACGAAAAAATCTCCTGGAACCATCCCGGCGGAATGTCCACGTATGCCCTGCGCGAAATTCCCATTCGTCGGTATTCGCCCCGATCCCCTGCGATCCAATCCAGTTGATATCCACAACGAAGTCGGGCTGATGCCCCTTCCGCTCCTCAGCCAGAAAAGGCTCCTGCTCCTCCCCAACCCCTATAATCATACCCGGCGCCGCTCGGACGCCTACTCGAAGCCCACCACAGGAATAAACCCATTTCATGACCTCATACCGGCCGAGTTTCGCCGATTATGATCCCGGCTCGGCACAGGCATTCGAAACGCAGGTAAAACCACCACTGGCACTGCCGCCATCCGCCAACTTGCACCCGACCGCAAGAGTCTCCTCGGCCTTGAGCTCGATTATTTTCACCTCCGGCCGCTGATACTCCTTGCGCTTGTCAACGCCGGACTGTCTCTTTTTACTGTTGTATGCCATGAAACCTAGCCTCACCTACACTCTCACCATTGAATCTAACACATCTCGACGGCATTGCGCTAGTGCACATACATACGAATCGGGCGAGTTTTCGTCCCCGGTTTCCAGATAATTCACCGCCGCACAACCGGTGCAATACGCCCGCAAACTGCAATCTGCACACACGTAGTCCGGAGAAGCCGGTTGGGCGACCGCCGCGGCTATTTCAGCGTGCCACACCTCTGCAAAAGACCTGCCTGCAAGATCATAGCGGTATCTGGTCGTCATCAGGCACGGCGAAAGACGGCCGGACGCATCAACAAAAAAACCCGTCGTACCGGCTCCACACTGGAACAATCTCCGCCCCGGATCCAGACGCACCCGTCTGCGGGCATAATCCAGCCACTGACTGCGCCGATATCCCGAAGCCAGTTCTATCCGCACGGCATCTTTCGGATCCATGTGGAAACGATGGTGCTCCCCACGCTCTCCGTGAAAACGGGGAAAGACATACGGATCGACACGAAAAGACACACCGAGATCCTGCGCCAGCCGCTCAATCTCGGCGATCCGCTCCCCCGTCGACGGCATAATCATCGTCTTGAGAGCAACCCGGACGCCATGTCGCTGCAAAAGCTTTATTCCCTGCAGTAGAGCATCAAAGGATCCGGCAACACCGGTGACGGCGTCGTGCTCCGCGGCGCGCACCGCATAAATGCTCCCCTCGACCACGCGCGGCGGCATTTCTGAAAAAAGCTCGGCCAGATCCTCGCTGAGACAAGTCAGATTCGAAAATACGCTCACTACCATACCAAGCCTACGGGCAGTACGATAGATAACGTCAAAATCCTCTCTAAGGAAGGGCTCCCCGCCTGTGAAAGTCATATAGAGACAGCCCATCTCAGCCGCCTCGGAAAGGACCTTCAGGATCAGGGCCGTGTCCATTTCCCTCACAGGGACATGATCACGATGATAGCAGTGCCCGCATCTCAGGTTGCAGCGCCTCGTCAATTCGATCATTCCGGATACCGGCACCCGTGCCGCAGCCGCACGGCTGCGGAATTCTCGATACCATTCGGTATCAACAAACGTCTCACCGGATGATTCGTACCCGCTACATCCGGGCGCCTCGGCCACGTTCATTACACTTCTTCCGCCAAAGAATTCCGACATAGCGTCGTTACGAAACCGCGCACGTCTCCTCTCGCAGTCACCGGATCGACATCAAAATTCTCCAGCAGGTCATGTACGAGCTCCTCCAGGGTTCGAGGCTCGCGCAATTTCTCCCAAAGATATTCAGCAACCGGGTTCAATACGAATAAACGCAACAATTCCGCTGCACTTCCCGACGAGGGAACGAGAATTGTCTCGTCACAAATCTTTCGCGCTACGATTTCCTGCCTCCGCTGATAACGAGTATTCATACCGGTATCCATACCAAACCCCTACTTCAGCAATAATGCCGGATCACCCAACAAGTTGTAAATCTGCAACAGATACTCAGCCTCACTTGTATCACGAAAATGCTCCAGGGCCTGCAGGATGCAGTCCCCCGCCGAATCTGCACCGCTAATGTAATGCGCGCGTAGAAAGGCGTCATCAAGTATCCTGGCGGCGTTGTGCATCGACATACCACTCGGTGACCACACAGCTGCAGCCCCGCCTTGCGGACATATGACCAGGGTCTCCGCCAGAGAATCGTAGCCCGGCAACTCATAACGCCCGATCACACACGTTATTCCGATGACAAAAGGCGTCTTCCCGGCATTGTGCATGGCCCCCACATCGTCCTTCGTCAGCAACCCTTCTTGTGCCATGCGGTCCAAGCCGCCGTGGCCCATGTAATTCAGCAATCCCGCCCCCCCATCGAGCGCGTCCAGCAGCACCGTGCGCGCCGTGTCAATATCCATCCAATCCAGGTACGAACGCGTCAATGAGTACCCCGACGGTATCAGCCCGGCCATGCTCTCGCTGTCGGCCGTGAAATTGCCGCCGTCATCCCCATTATCCGCCGCCAGTATTACAGACCTGGTCCAATCGCCATCGCCCCCCTCATATGCGACGACCTTGTCAACGTAATCCGTAACTTCTGATGGATTCAACACCGGAAGGCGCCCAATCGCCATCTCCGGAACATCGTCGTCCCCCACCACGTCACCGTACCAATTGTCTGCGGCGAAAAGCCCGTGTGCGGTCCCCACCAGCTTCACCGGAATGAGATTGTCTCCGTATCCCTGAATATCCCGGTAATCATACGTGCCCTTCCCCATCAAAAGAACACACACCGGCGGCCGGCTCCAATATGTATAGGCATAGTCAAGGAACCTGCGTATGGCCTCCGGGCTGGGATTCCCATAGTTGAACGCGTCGTAGACCGCCTCGATCTCTGCTACCAACGGTGCCCATCCCTGGCTGCGACGATATTGCGCCAGCAACTCGGCCGAATCCTCCAGTTCCGGAACAGTGATAATCACATAATCTGCGCCTTCGCTTTCCAACAGGCTCTCATAGTCACCGGCCGGAACACAGACGGGAGCCATCCAAGCTCCCTCGCCGGCTACAAGGCAACGGTGCGCTCCGCTGCTTGGCTCCAGCATCACCGCCCAGCCGCCGGCTCCATCACTCTCTAGATCCGCCCCCTTTACCCATTTCGGGTCGCGGGGATCGCTGATCTCCAGCACCGCCACACGATCGGTAGAAAAGCCCGTCACCCTCACCGCCATACCGGCCACCACCGGCAATACGACGGCATCTCCCTGCGCACAACAGCGACTCTCGTACTCCAAGTCTATCGAATCAACGGCAAAGACACTGTAGGGCACCCCATCTCCAAGTAATCCCTCGACCTCAATTACATTGTCACCCGCCACCAGCACCCCCTGAGGAAATGACCACGATCCGTCATGCTCGGACAGTCCCTCCCACGTAACCTCCCCGACTATCGTCCCATTCACCTTGACAACCGCATCGTGCCTGGTGGAAGACGCCCCTTTGAAGTGCAACTTGACCTGCGCATCCCCACCACCGTCAGCTGGGGCGGGAACATCCACCACGAAATCCCGGCAACCCGCGCTCGGGCTCCCCGCAATCACAAAATCCCACAACCAGAAATCCGCATCCGGATCATGGAAAAGGCCCACCGAGGGCCAACGATCTTCCTCAAAATGTCGCGTAGCCCGATACGTCTGCTGAAACCCTGCTCCGCCGCCGGCACAATCCATGACATCCATCAAGCGCCCTTCTCCCCACCCCAGCCAGTAGACATTCTTATCTGAGTAATGGCCGTCCCCTTTCTCCCCGTAGAAAAACAGCCCCGAATCATCACTCGGCACCCAGTAGGACACCGCATCACCACAAGTGCTCAGCGCCAGGTAGTGATACCTCAAAATCTGCTCCACGTACCATTCAGGGAGAGCAAACCGTTCGGCCAATTCAGCCCGGCTTACAAAGTAAATCCCGTTGGTTTCCACTTCGAGTTTCAATAAGTTGCCGAAAAGTCTCCGGCGGCTTTCTTCCATACCTTCTACAAGTGCGGCATGTTGCAGGCGCCGCGCCCGTGCACGCAGGCCCGAAGTCCTCGCCTTGCGGTCATATTCGTCCATGCCCCAAGACCCCGGCTTGCTCTTGGCAAATCCACGCCGGCCCATAAGCCGCGTCTCGCCAGTCGCCGTCGGCTCTACATGGAACGGACCGTACCAATGGCGCGCGCCGTCCACGCCGACCTCACAAATCCGGTAAATAAGCACACCACGCGGTGATGCCGACTCATCGATATAACGATATCGCCCTCCCTGCGGTGCCGTGAGCAAACCCGGAAGCAATTTGTCATTCACACGGACCAGATGGTTGCTCTCAAATCGGTATATGTAAAATCCCAGCGTGCCCACTTCCGAGGCTGTCTCCCACTCCAGAACAACTTTTCCGCTGACAATACTCGCAGCAAAATGCGAAATCACTACAAGGGTCGGTACGGGTGATATCACGACACTCGAAGTATCGTTGGATGCCACAGGATCGTAAAGATCACGCGCACTCACGCTGGCGGTATTGGTGATCTCCTGTCCGGCGGTGTCTTCATCCACCCCCACCACAATATATAACGTAGTCGACACGCCACTCGCTAGATCGCCTACGTCCCATATCCCGGTCACCTCGTTGTACACCCCATTCGAATGAGAATGATAAGTGACCCCGGACGGCAGCGAATCACTGACCTGTATGCTAGTCCCATCGTCGGGGCCGTTGTTGGTAAGGGTCAGTATGTACTGGATGCTTTCTCCCTCCGACGGCTCGGTATCAGTGGCCGTCTTCTGGAGCGCTAGGTCCGCATAAACGACACAGTCCGTTACAACGTCACTAATCGCCGGATGTGTAGCACTCACAACAGACCCTGTATTGATAAGTTCACTTACCGATCCCGGAGAGTCAACCGTCACCTGAAACGTCACGGTCAAGGTCTGCCCGGTATCCACCGTATAACCCTCCGCCAGCACCGGTGGTGGGCCGCCGGCGTTCGTAACGATACCCGGGGCGGACAACATGCTGATCTCAACGTTGTCAAAGAATACCATCTCCCCCGCCTCCCAGTTCTGACTTTCATTTGCGAAACGTACGGTGGTACTTGGAGAAATGTAACCGGTTATGTCATAATTCGTCCATCCGCTCGCCGTTCCCCCGAAGGTATCCAAGGTCGTGAAGTTCACCCCGTCGGTGGAAATGAGAGTGGAAATCGTCTCGCCGGCATCAAGTCCTACCGTTTCCCAATCGAAGCTCAAGACCGCACTGGTATACCCCGAAAGATCTACCGCCCGCTCAGCACGTTCGTCCCCCACATAAGCATAATGTATTCGTAGCCGTCCATTAGTTACCCCCACGTAATCTCCCACAGGACCGGAATTCCCATACGGATCATTCTCCACCCACGGCCCGAGCCAGTCGGTCGATCCGTCGTTGTTGCCATAAGCGACCGTGTTGAACTCATCCCTAACCGTGTTACTGGCCACACCGTAGCCGACAACTCGGGTACTGTTACTTACGTACGTCGCACCGGCCGGCACTTCATCGTAGACCATTTGTACCAAATGGGAAACAGTCCCCGTGTTTTCCACCAAAATTGTGTATTCGACCGTATCACCCGGCGACAGACAGTCCACGCCAGCGTCAGAACTCTTGGTTATCCTCAGGCCGGATACCGGCAAAATGTACCCCGCATCCCAATTCGTCGCCGCCTCCTGCGCGGACACGGTGAACGTCGCCGTGCGATGCGTTATTTTGTAAACGTCGCTGTCAACACCGTCGTCGGAACCTTGGTCACGCAAAGTAAACGTATAGTCAACCGGTTTTTCGAATTCCAGAAAGTAATCTCCGGGGAACACGTCCTCGAAAAGGTAATGACCGGACGAATCCGTCTGCGTGCTATCCACCAAATTCGACTGCGAGCCGTACAACCGGACAGTGATGTTTGTCATTGCAGACTCACCGGCATCCTGCAGCCCATTCGTGTTGGCATCAAACCAGGCATAGTCTCCGATACTCGCCGGCGGCACATATAAACCAGCGTCCTGACTGACCATGTTGGTCCCACGCAGCAAATTGAAAACCGACGTAGTCCCGTTTGTCGGGTCCGCATCACTGTCAAGTGCATCATCACCCCCTTGATCCTGCGGACTGAAGAAATAATTAGTGGGCGGCTCAAATGTCAGGAAATAGTCACCGGGGCCGAGTCCGTTGAATTCATAATAGCCCCCGCTGTCCGTCTGAACACTGTCAATCAGGTTACTCGTACTGTCATACAGCCTGACGGTTACAGCCTCCACCCCCCCGGTCTCTCCGGCATCTTGAACACCGTTCGTGTTCGAATCATACCACACCCAATCACCCAGCGTTGCGGCTATAACATCGTTTGTCACAGACGCTTCCAACTGATCCTGCTGGTCGCTGCGCACATAGGCGGTATTCACTAGTTGTGTCACCGTTGCAGGGTCATCCACTGTGGCCTGCAATGTCACCACCATCACTTCGCCTGGGCCGAGACTGTAGCCGTCGGCAAGAATCGGAGGAGCACCGCCGGCGTTCGTCACTGTGCCTGGCGGCGAAAGATATGCAATCTCCACGTCGTCAAACCATACCCGGTCTCCATTCGCCATTCCACGGTTGTTGTTCCAAAAGGCAATTGTCGTATTGGTCCCGATGTGAGTTGTTATGTCATAATTCGTGTAAATGTAAGAAGAGTCCGTGGCAGCACCTGCATATTGATCGAGAACGGTCCACGGCGCAGCCCCATTGCTGGAAATCAGCAAGTCCACCCATTCATTCGCATTGTCAAGGCTGTCCCTCCGATACAGAAGGCTCAACACCGCCGCCGTCGCCCCTGAAAGATCTGCCGACCGATAGATCCATAGGTTGTCGTCTCGAAAACGCAGTTGATAGTTCGAAACGTCCGCCAGCACTTGCAGGTCCCCTGCAGTGGGGCCGTCCCCCTCACTTTCCTGCCAGTCGTTGGCCCATTCTGTGGTCCCATCGTTGCTTGTGTAGGATTGTGTATTGAACTCATCACGCACGGTGTTACTGCCCGTCCCCGGCGAGGCCACCCACGTGCTGTTGGCGACGTATGTCATCCCACTCGGGAGATAGTCCCGTACCCTGATGCCCGTCTGCTGCGCCGATCCGATATTCGTTATCGTTATCGTATAAGTGATCGTGTCCCCCGGATCAACCGTTCCAGTGGCACTGGAACTCTTGCTGACAGACAGAACCGCGGTCTGTGGAATGTACACAAAACAATAGTCGGATGGATTAAACGCCTGTGCGTTCACGTTGGTCTCGTCATCCACGCTATAACCCCAAGCCTCCGCTTCGTTGACCTGCCAGCCGTAAGTGTATTGTCCGCTGACCGTGCACGCGCTGAACGTTAACGTGATAGTCTGTGTCGGCGTCAGATCATGATCGAGATCCCACGAAAGGTCCGGCCCCGGCGCCCCGGAAGGCTCATTCGTCATATTCGGAGTTCCGTCACTGAATACTATCAGGGTGGAATTCGACACGTACGACCATCCCGGCGGCAGCTTGTCGCTGATATCTATGTTGTATACCGTGCTGGTATAAGAAGATACAACCAGTGTAAATTCCGAGGTCCCTCCTTCAGAGGGGAGGTTAGTTGGATCGGCGCTCTTCTGAATTCCCAGAACCGGATCCCTCCAGTATAGCGGCAACAATGTATACCCGTAATCATAGTCGGGCAACGGTTCCCCCGGAGACTGCTGGGTGTTGTCCTGCCCCCATGCCACCGCCACCGGCTTGTCTGAATAATAGCGCGCCCCCGTCCCGTCATGATCCGGATCATATATTTCGTAGGTTTCGAATTTATCAAGAACGATCGTCTTATCGTTCGTACCGTCGTTGTCAAAATCAATCCAGACTGTCGTGTTGTCATACTGGGGTGTTATGTGAACGGGGTTCGCGGGACCGTACGGAGAAAAATACTCCTGACTCAATTCCGCCATGTTCAGCGCCTGATACCCCCAATCAACCACGTCATCATCATCATCGGCCGCGACCAGAACCCATATTTTCTTCGTGCTGTCCACAGACGATATCTCCGTCCCGTAAAAACCCGATGTCTGGTCGTATGGCAGGAACGGCAACTCGAAACGGTAAACATCGTACCTGTTCGTCAACAGCACCTGTACGTTCGTATGATAAGTTACGATGTTTACCGTCGTATTACTCTCGAACGCGAATATGTAGGCAGCATTCGTAGATGTGCCGCTGAATTCTCCTGGAATGAATTGCTGCGAGGGAGCTGGCAGCAAATAGTCTGTACCCAAAAAATTCTCCGGCGTAAGCGTGAAAAATCGCGTGTCCACATACTCATTAACGCTACTCATCACCGCCGCCTGAACCGGCCGTGCAACCCCCGACACCGGATCACTCGCCGCAATATGCGTGCCGGAATTCACGTTCGTCAGATAAATGTTCTCGCCAGCCGCAAGATTGGTATCCACGATCACGCCTTCCGATGGAGCCGTCACTACTATGCGCGTATTTGTGCGTCCGGCTTCAATGAACAAAAATGTATACTCAAACGGATAGGAGCTATTCGTATATGTAAGATCCACTCCTATCGGTACGGTATACTTGTCTTGCCACACAATTTCCGGGTAGAGCTCCCATGCCCCCGCAATGTAACTGCCCGGATCATCCGGCCAAACTATCCGCACCACGGAAACCGGTGCCCCGGAAATATATATACGATCCCCACCGTCAACCCCCTCACTTCCACTGACGTATCTGTTTGTTTCCGTCAGGACCAGGACCTCTCCCTTGGAAAGAGCATCGCCCGCTTCGCCGGGTCCTCCCGCCGCAGCATCCCACTTGGCATCCGCTGTGTTGTAAGGATCGCTGGGATCAAAATCATAACCATCTTCCCATTCATCGAGATATACGTGCGTCCCCCCCACACTTGATACGATGCATACCCGCGAGTTTATGTTCGACCCCGCTGCCGACGCCGGAACCTGCGAATTGGGTATCGCCTTGTACGCCTCAATCAGGTCGTCCTCGTCACCGAGCACGTAATATTCGGCAAATCCAACCTCCCCCGACCACGCAGGTTGAACCCATGCGAGTATTACGGAAAGAAACAATCCAACCGATGCAGCTACACCCACCCGGTGCGATGCTATCCCTTCAATGTACATCGCTCATCCGCACGGATCTGCCCGTGCCAATCCCTACTCTTCGTCTCACACCAAAGTAATGATACCCTTTAGGTCCTCATCTGGCAAGCCAAATCGCAATATTCCCTATAAGTCAAGCGATGTACCGGCGTTCATATTCTCTACCGCTCCATATTCTTGCACCCTCCGCGACCCTCAACTCCCGGACTTCTGACCCTCGTCACCCCCCTTTTTCTTTGAAATCCCGATTGCTTTTTCTATCCTTGACAAATCCTGAGCCAAAGCGTCCTGCCGCCGCCGCGCTTCTTCAAGCAGTCGGCGATAGTGCGCCCCCTGCCGCTCCGCCGCACGCCGCTCGTTCTCAAGAAGCGTCTCCCATGCCGAGCGTTCCTCACTGATCCGCCCCTCAAGCGAGTGTACCTCGTCAAGCAACCCCCTCAATACCACCTTAGACGCAGGCCCCATTCTCCCCGATGAGATATCGCGTACCGAGTCCTCGGCCTGAACGCTGCCCTCAATCATCAATTCCGCCACGGCACCTATATGCATGGGACCGACCTGATCCCCACCAGGGAAAACCACGACCCACTTCATGCCTAGTTCCCCCATCCCGTCTGCACTCTCCCAGGTCTCCCTATCACGCGAAACAAGATCACCGTGCACCACACGTCCCTCGATCGCCCAACTGCGCAATTCGTCAAGTGTAACCGGGCCGAACACCTCTCCGTCTTCCTTTTTCACCCACCAAACTTCATCCTTCATCTCAATTCTCCCTCTTGACCTCATTCCGCTGCACAACCCCTACCGAAAAACCCGCTGCTCGCCTTCTGCCACAACACCTAGTTACTGGACATCTTGACTTCAAGCGGCCGCCGCTCGTCTCCAGCCACGTACAGGGTCTGGGTAGGGAAAGCGAATTCTATCCCTTCCGCGTTGAAACGACGAAGGATTTCCATGTTGAAGCGCTCGTTGAAAGCCATGAAATCCCAGTAACTCGGTGGATGATACCAGTAGATCACAATAATATTCAGTGAACTTTCGCCAAAGTCCTTGAAATATACGCGGGGCGGAAAATCTGGCAGCATCCCCTCATGATCCTTCAAGACCTCGCGTATGATCTCCAAGGCGCGCGTCATTTTCTCTGGAGGAGTATCATAAGTAACGCCTATGTTCACTATTCTGCGAATGTAGCGCCGCTTGCCTATGTTCTCGATAGTCTTGTTTGCCAGTTCCCCATTCGGAATCGTTACCAAATGCCCATCGAGAGTGCGAATTCTTGTGGATCGGAATCCAACTTCCTCCACCGGACCGTCAAATCCATCAACAACAATTCTGTCTCCCAACTCAAAAGGCTTGTCAGCGAAGATAACCAGTGATCCGAAAAGATTCTTGAGACTTTCCTGCGCAGCCAACGCCACGGCCAAGCCGCCCACGCCAAGCCCGGCGATAATGGAGGTCAACGGCTTATCGCTCAATATCTGCGCCACCTGTACCAAAGCCAATACAACAACCGTAATCCGAAGACTCTTCCGCACCATCGGCACAAGCATGTCGTCAAGCTTGCTTTCGGTCTTCCGAGCAAAACGAGTCAGCCAGGCATCGACCACATCGATTAGGCAATATCCCAGGTAGGCCACGGAAATCGTCATCAGTATGCTGACGACCGTATGAATCATACCAGCCACCTTGGCGGAAACCACGACCACCGCTGTCCCCTGCGCCAATCCCAGTGTGAAGAAGAATATGGTGCAGGAACGCCCTACCGCTCGAAATGCCGCCGCTGCCAAATCCGACCCCCGCCGCTTGACCCGTCCGGAAAGACGGTACAACAGCTGGCTCACCAATTTACCTGCCAGCATCGCCGCCAGTATGATCACAAACAGCATTCCAACGCGCCAGACGGCGATCCCCGCCACCTCATACTTCAACCAAATCTCGGCAATCATGCCTCACCTCCATGCTGCTGGAGCGATTCTCTCCGCCGACGGCTGGTTGGGCAACATCAAAACCATGCCGCGGCTTGCCTAATACGCTACGTTTTCCCATGATTATCGCGTGCCGACACGTACTCAAATGCCTGATCAGTTCTATCTACAATCTGTCGGATTGCACCGCTGTCCCACGGTGCGAAAACGCGGATGGCTGCCGGCCTGTCTCTTTCTCCTCTTGATCCCACCTTCCCTCAGCCATGCAGGATGGATCGAAGACACCCCGACCGGTACAATCATTCACGTCTCCTGTTTTGATCTACCCGATCCCGCCAGGAGCGATACTTCCACCCGCGCGGACCTCGCCGTTGTCCGTGAATTTGTAAGACGCTATCCATCCATCTTTGCTGCCCGCTACCGTACACGCTACTTCTCACATCCCGAAAAATACGGCAGGCACAAATGGAAACACGTCAGCGTCAGCCTTCACCGCGCTTCAGGCATCCGGGTTGAAGGGGTCGAGAGCACTCTTCTGGCAATAGCCGGCAAGGTCGCTCCGGACGTAATTTACGTGAACTTCCGCATGTCGGACACTTTTATCCAGCAAAGATTCCTCTATCCACTTGACCTTCCCGATGATCACTACCTCGAGGCAATGACTCCCGAAGAACTTTCTTTCCGCGTTCATCCGAAAATTTGGCCTGTCATTCGTCGCCCGGGTCCGGACGGCACAAATCATGTCTGGGCGCTTCCCTACGGTGGCGCCCTCGGGAAAGTAGTCCTCTATCGCAGGGATCTCTTCGATGAATTTAAGGTGCCGTATCCCACCAACGACTGGACATGGAACGATATGCTGACGGCCTGCCGGAAAATTACGCATCCAAGCCGCGGGATCTATGGCATCTACTTTAGCCGCGGCAAACACGAATCCTGGTGGTGGATGAGCTTCCTCTGGTCTGCCGGCGGACGGGCAGTCGTCTATGATCACACAAACCATCATTGGAAAGCCGTATTCGATTCCCCACAAGCCGCCTTGGCACTGGACTTCTACAACCGACTCTGTACCGAGCCCTGGACCGATGAACGTGGGCGCCGCCACCGTGGCTATGCCTACCGCGATCCGGATTGGGGAACCGCCGGAGCGAAGTGGGCCCGTGGCGAAATAGGCATGATGTTCGCATACATCGATCAAAAAATATTTCAGAAAATCAATCCCGACGTTACGGGAATGGTACCCGTCCCCCGAGGGCCGACCGGACTGCGGGGTGCCGAATTGAACAGTATGATGATGGGGCTCTTCGCCGGGATACGCGAGCCCGCTGTACGTGACGCCGCTTGGGAATACATGCGCTTCTACGACAGCATGGAGGCCATGCGCATTCGTACCCGGATCATGGTGGAAGGCGGACTCGGGCGTTTCATGAATCCGACCTACCTGAAAATGTTCGGGTACCCGGAATTAGCACGCCTCACACCGAAAGGCTGGCAAGAATGTTTTAAAATTGCCATTTCAACCGGCAAGCCCGAACCATATGGGAAAAATTGTAACTACGCCTATAACATCATCAGCGAACCCATCCAGCAGGCGGAACAACTCGCATTCGATGATCGTCTTCCCCGTAACCAGCAGGCACGGCTACGTATCCTCAGACAGTTGCTCCATCAGGCTGCCATTAAGGCAAACGAAGAAATGCTCGGCCTCGTGTCCCCTACTACTAGAACCAAACGTAACCGCACGGCCGCTATCGCTCTCGGAGCCGCTGTGCTGTTATTCATCATCGGAATCAGCAAGCTTGGGAGTGCCTTCCTTAGGCCTTCCCATACGAAAGCGGTCACTGCCCGACGTCGCCTCAGCTCGGCAAAGGTAATTCTCCTCCTCCTGCCTGCTGTCGTTTCAATTGTTCTGTGGCAGTACCTGCCGCTGATCCGGGGGTCCCTGATGTCCTTTCAGGACTACCGCCTCATGGGCGATTCATCGTGGGTTGGCCTCAATAATTTCGGTGATGTCCTCTGGGACCGGGAATGGTGGCATTCGGTATGGAATTCGGTTCGCTACAGTACCCTCATAATAATCTTGGGCTTCCTGCCACCGCTGATTCTAGCCATCTTCCTGCAGGAAATACCGCGTGGTAAAATATTTTTCAGATCTCTCTATTATCTACCCTCCATCGCTACAGGCCTCGTGGCTGTCCTCCTCTGGAAATCATTCTTTGATCCGAGCGAAAGCGGCGCACTCAACGCGATCCTCCTCCACGTGCCCGCCGTGGCTTTCATCCTGACCGGATTCCTGATCTTCGGGACCGGACTCTACTTTGCTTTCCGTCTCTGGCACCACGAAAAACGCTCCACCGCTCTCCTCGCCTTCATCTTTGGGATGCTTTCGCTGGCCGCCTGTTTCTCGATCACCCGCCCCATGCTATCCCGCTCTGACTTGCCCCTCCTTCAAAGGCTGCTGCTCCATCTCCCGGAACCGCTACGCTGGCTCGGTGATGCGCACCTGGCAATTCTGGCATGTGCCATGCCTGTCGTCTGGGCGAGCCTTGGCCCCGCATGCCTCATTTACCTTGCAGCCTTGAAAAGTATTCCCGACGACCTCTACGATGCCGCCGAGCTGGATGGCGCCGGTTTTGCCGACAAAATCCTCTTCATCGTGTTTCCTGCGCTTCGGCCGCTGCTGATCATAAATTTCGTCGGGATGTACACCGCTGCCTGGCTCTATGCTACGGCCAATATTCTCGCAATGACCGGCGGCGCGGCCGACACGGAGGTCGCTGGACTTCACATATTCTACAAAGCATTCATTTATCTCAGATTCGGTCCCGCCACCGCAATGGCATGGGTCCTCGGCTTCATCCTGATCGGCTTTACCGCCTATCAGCTACGTATACTCGCGCGCGTGGAATTTCGCACCGCAAAGGAATAGCCCATATAGAAGAAATCGATATGTCGATAATATCTTCAATAGGCCGAAAGCATATCCGTGTCAGAGCCCTTCTCGGGATGATCTATATTCTCTTGTCTCTCGGGGCTGTTACAATGATATACCCCTTCTTTCTTTTACTCTCAGGCAGCGTCCGCAGCCCTGTAGATGCACGCGACCTTTCTCCCGTGCCCGGTTTCCTCTTCAACGATATCGTCCTCTATCAGAAGTACGTCGAAGCCCTCTTCAACGAATCCCTGGACGCCATGAATGTCTCCTACGGGCTCGACCTGTCATCATTCCGCGAGATCACCCCGCCGCAACAAGTAAGACGGCCCCTCGTCAAGGAATGGCGCGATTTCCTGAAAAAAACGCGCCCCCCACCCTACGCCTGTGCCTGTGGATTCATTCACGCGCCGATAAGTCGTACTGCGCCCTCAAATCTTAGAGAATTCAAGCGGCTCCTCTCGTACCGCTACGGCCGCAAGATTACTCGCGTCAATACGTCCCTTTCGACGGATTTCTTCGACTGGAATTCAGTATATGTCATCCCCGAGGACTACCTCACGAGACGCCGTATGCCGTCCAATTCCCCATTCCAGAATATCTTCTGGAAGTTCAAGATGCAGCGGCCAACCGGTGAACTCTACTACTTTTCCGTCGACGGATTCTACCGCAAACTTTTCCTGCAGGCCCAATACTCCCGCAATATCCACCACTATAACCTTACCCACAAGACTTCTTATAAATCCTACCGAGACGTCCACCTCTCTGCAGCCTACCCTGTCGCAGCCCCCGCCCCGGTACGCCATGACTGGGAAACATTCGTCCGTCGCACGCTCAATCTCTTATGGATCAGGGTAGACCCTGAGTGTACGGACATCTACCGCCACTTCCTTCGCGCCCGATATCACACTTGTTCCGCACTCAACCGCCTCTATGGTACACATTATCATTCTTTCACGGAAATTCCGCTCATGACGAATCTCTCTTTCTCAGGAGCCGCCCTGAGAGACTGGGATGCTTTCATCAGCGGATGGCATGATCCAGCCACGGGCACCCTTTTTATCGCTCCCGCAAGGTACATACATATCTCCGGACCCGATTTCATGTTTCGGGATTACCTCAAAAGCAAATACGCCCACATTGGCACACTGAACACCGCGCTCCACACTCGTTTCAAAACGTTTGAGGACATAGCTCCACCGCAACGCGAAAACCATTATCTCCTCTTCATCGCCCACCGAGGCAAGGCACGTCGGGAATTTCTCATTCGAAACTACCTCACTGTCCTCAATTATATCCTCATCCACGGGCGCGGCATCTTCAATACGGCCATATACTGCACGCTCGCAGTGCTCGGCGCCCTTCTCGTCAATCCCCTGGCGGCTTATGCGCTCAGTCGCTTCCGCCCCCGCTCGACTTACAAAATTCTTCTCCTTATGATGCTGACAATGGCCTTTCCTCCAATGGTCACACAGATTCCCCTCTTCCTCATGCTCCGTCATCTCCACCTGCTGAACACTTTCGCAGCGCTGGTACTCCCCGGACTCGCCAGCGGTTTCTCCATTTTTCTTCTGAAAGGATTTTTCGACTCAATTCCCAGGGAATTGTATGAAAGTGCGGCACTCGATGGAGCCGGAGAGTGGGCCTCCTTCCTCCATATCACCCTTGGCTTGGCAAAACCGATCTTATCGGTCATTGCCCTGCAGGCCTTTACGGCCGCTTATGCAAACTTCATGTTTGCACTGCTGTTGTGCCAGGATCATAAGATGTGGACTCTCATGGTCTGGCTCTACGAACTCCAGCAGAATTCAAGTCAGGCAGTCATCTATGCATCAATAGTAGTCGCCGCGCTGCCGACGTTCATCGTCTTTGTCTTTTGTCAGAAAATTATCATCCGCGGTATAATCATACCTGTCGAACAATAGTCGGCACCCCGCTATCCTTCCGCCCGACCGAAACCAATACAGGAAATGTAAGACCCTGCCTGCCGAACGATACCGCCGCCGGTCGCCTTCACCCCTTTTCGGACTCGATGTGTTTCGCGATTTCAGCAAGACGGAATTCTATCGAATTCAAAATCCAGAATTGAAAATGGGCCACTCGCGTCTGCTGGTGAATCATCCATATTATCTTTAGCGATACCAGCATGATGCCAACCTCAACCGATAGCATGGGAGGCAATGGCCACTCTATATGGAGGACATCCCGCAGAACCCCCACAAAAAAGAGCGTACATACCAGCAGTGCAAATATTACGTTGATAGCCTTCTCCCTCTGAGGCTGCCTTACCCCCCCAATCCTCCCGATCAATCTACGAATCCGTTCCTGCTCACGCCGAAAATCATCTAACTCGCGCTCGAGTTTCTCAGTGTAAACATCAGCGTCCATACCACCGACCTCCTTCCATAAGCATCTGCCACCAATAGATCCTTTCGATTATCCGGTCCTTTCTGTTCAAAACGTCCCGCCCTCCAATTCTCCGATGTTGACAAGCTTACACCTTCTGATCTACCCTGCGCCATCGTCGCTTTCGATCCGTGAAAGCGTCAATGAATGAATAGTGGACCGGTGGGGGGTTAGCTCAGTTGGGAGAGCGCGTGAATGGCATTCACGAGGTCGTGGGTTCGAATCCCATACCCTC
>JAOZMZ010000067.1 GCA_029934055.1 Kiritimatiellia bacterium | reverse complement strand
GACGAGGTTTTCTATGCCGGTGAACCCCTGGCCCTGGTGGCTGCCGAGTCCCCCGAAAGGGCCTCCGCGGCCGCCGCCAATTTCAAGATCGAGATAGACCCGCTGACGCCGCTTCTGACGCTGGAGGAGGCCCTGCGCCGCGAAAGCGAGGGGGAAGAAGTCCCGCTGCTTTGCCGGCAGTCGATCGTCAAGGGTGACGTGCAGGCCGGATTCGAACGCGCTCACAAGGTCGTCGAGGGGACTTACAGCGCCGGCCACCAGGAGCAGCTTTACCTCGAGACGCAGGCCATGATCGCCGTACCGGATGACGGCGGCATCCTGATCGAAGGCAGCATGCAGTGTCCTTACTACGTGCATCCCGAGCTGTGCGTCATTCTGGGGCTGCCGCCGGAAAAGGTGCGGGTGCGCCAGGCCGTGGTCGGGGGTGCATTCGGGGGCAAGGAAGATTTTCCGACGCTGATCGCCGGATACTGTGCGCTGCTGGCATTGAAAAGCGGGCGGCCGGTGAAAATGGTCTTCGACCGCAACGAGGATATCCTTTTCACCACCAAGCGCCATCCCTGCCGCGTGCGGCACCGCACCGGCCTCGCGGCGGACGGCACGATCACCGCCTGGGAAGTGAGCTATGCCCTTGACGGCGGCGCCTATACCACCCTGAGTCCGGTTGTCATGGCCCGCGGTATCATCCATGCCGTCATCGGTTACCGGTGCGAAAATGTATTCATCGAGGGCCGGGTTTACCGCACCAACACGCCCCCGGCGGGTGCCTTTCGCGGATTCGGCGCGCCGCAGGCGCTCTGGGCGCTGGAATCACACGTGGATCGCCTGGCGGAGGCGGTTGGATTGACTCCCGCCGAGTTCCGCCTGCGGAACATCTACCACCCGGGCGACACCACCGCGACCGGCCAGGTTGTAGACAAAGACTACGGCGGCGAGAAGGTCGTGCGCGAAGCCCTGGCGGCTTCCGATTTTTCCGCCAAACTTTCCCGTTGTACGCACGGGCGCAGCGGGGCGCAGAAATGGTACGGGGTGGGACTTGCCTTCTTCTGCCACGGGGCCGGCTTCACCGGCGACGGCGAGGCGCGCATTCACGCCCGTGCGGCGGTGGAACTTGACGCCGACGCGGCCGGCGAGCCGTGGGTGATCGTGCGCGTCAGTTCCACGGAAATGGGCCAGGGATCGCAGGAGGTTCTCAGCCAGATAGCGGCGGACGCGCTCGGCGCGGACCGCGAACACGTTGATTGTCCTTTCCCGGACACCGCCTTCGTTCCTGACAGTGGTCCCACGGTGGCTTCGCGCACGACCATGGTTGTGGGCCACACCGTTCACGCCGCCGCCCGCAAGCTCAAGCAGCGCCTGGAGGAATTTGCGGCCGACACGTACTTCGGCGGAAAACCGACGCAGCTTGTGGCCGACGTCTTTCGGACGGATGAAGGCGACGGCCGTCCGTTCGCGCAGGTTGCTCTTGATTACCTGCAGCGCAGCGGCAGTGTCCGCGAAGAATCCGCTTTTGAGCTGCCGCCCGGCTACCGCTGGGACCCGGAAACTTTCCGCGGGCAGGCCTATCCGGCCTATTCGCTGGGATGCAATGTCGCCGAGGTGGAAGTCGATCCACGTACCCTGCAGGTACGGGTCGTACGTGTCAGTGCATGTTTCGATATCGGGCGGGTGATAAACCCGTTGCAGGCCGAAGCCCAGGTGCACGGCGGACTCACCCAGGCGCTCGGCTACGCCCTGATGGAGAAGATCGGGGTCCGCGAGAACGGTCGTTTCGATGCCGAGCGTTTGCAGACCTACATCATACCCACCGCCCTGGACGTGCCGGAGTACGACGTACGTTTCGTGGAGTTCCCTTACGAATATGCCGAGCCGGGGGCCAAGGGACTGGGTGAATTGCCGATGGACGGCCTGGCCGCCGCCATCGCCAATGCCGTAAAAGCGGCCACCGGTGTACGCGTCTGTGAACTGCCGATCACGCCCGAAAAACTTCTGGAGGCGCTCCATCCGCAGGGGAGCGCGCGGGAGGAGGACGCGCAATGAAGGCGGTCGCTCGAGTCAGGCGCACGTGGATCGTCAACGGCGAAGAGCGAAAGCTCAGCGTCGCGCCCATGCGGCGTCTCCTGGATATCCTGCGGGCCGACCTGGGACTGTACGGGGCCAAGGAAGGTTGCGGTGAAGGCGAATGCGGGGCCTGCACGGTGCTTATCAACGGCGAGCCGCGGGTCGCCTGTCTTACCGTTGCGGCGCAGATTCCGGATGGAACCGAGATACTCACCATTGAGGGCCTTGCGGATACCGCTGAGGGCCGCATTTTGCAGGAGGCTTTCGTTTCCGGGGGGGCTGTGCAATGCGGCTTTTGCATTCCGGGGATGCTCATGGCCGCCTATGCGCTTCTCTTGAACAACAGCGAGCCTTCGGAAGAAGATGTCCGCCGCGCATTGGCCGGTAACCTCTGTCGCTGTACCGGCTACGTGAACATCGTCAAGGCCGTGCTCGCCGCAGCCCGCCGTCTCAATGAAACCCACCGGGCAGAGTCTCAAGGAGAACAGGCATGAGTTCCGCCGAATCCAGTCGATGTTTCTTTCCGGAGAGCGTCGAGGAAATCATCACTTTGCTCGCGGAGGGCAATAACCGCACCTGCCTGCTGTGTGGAGGGACCGACCTGCTCGTGCAGTGGCACAGCGGGGTCACCGCGCCGCCGGAGACGGTGATCGTCATCAACGCGGTTCCGGAGCTGAAAGTCCTGCGCGAGGAAGAAGGGCATCTGGTCATCGGCGCGGCGCTTTCCCACCGGGCCCTGGCCGTTTCGGAGCTGGTGCGTTCCCGGCTGCCGGCGCTTGCCGCCGCCGCGGCCGATGTCGGCGCGGTGCAGATCCAGAATTCCGGAACGATCGGCGGTAACGTCGCCAACGCCAGTCCCGCCGCCGACCTGGTCCCGCCGCTTCTGGCGGCCGGTGCGGCCGTCATTGCCGCCGGCCCGCGCGGCCGGCGCAGGATTCCCATGGAAAGTTTTCTGCGTGGCTATCGCAGCATTGACCTTGCGGATGATGAATTCATCCTGCATTTCGAGGTGCCGGTGCTGCCGGCCGGCGGGCGCGAATCTTTTCACAAGCTGGGTAGCCGCGCCGCGCAGGCGATTTCCAAGGTGGCGGCGGCCTGCCGGGTAGTTGTCGAAGACGGCCGGGTGCGTGAAGCCGCGGTGGCCATGGGGAGTGTCGCGCCCACGGCGATCCGCCTGCCGGAGGTCGAGAAGATTCTCAGCGGGCGTCCGCTCGACAGTAGCACCATTCAGGAGGCCACGGAGGCGGCCCGCGCGGCAGTACGCCCCATAGACGATATTCGTTCCACGGCCGAGTACCGGCGTTGGGCCGCCGGCAGTCTCGTTGAGCTCATGCTCGAGGAGTTGTCCGGCACCGCACCGTGAGCCGGCGGAACGGGCGACGGTCCGTTCGCGGTGGACGGCTCATGGACGATGTTTTTCCCAGTCTTCCGGGGTGTTTATGTTGCTGAGCACCGCGGCATCGCCGACGTCCACCGCATATGCGCGTCCCTTCACCCAGGAATCGACGCGCAGGTCGGGATCGCGACGGACGAGACGCGCCAGTTCTTCGGCGGCGGCGGCCGAGATCCACAGGAAATTGCCTTTTGCGCCGTTGTGGAAAGGGCGCACGGCGTCACGCCCGGCGGTATCCGCGGCGCGGAGCACGCGCCGGACCGTCGCTTGCCTCACTCCCACGGTATCCACCGGAAAAATGAGATAGCCGTCCATCCGCCCGCAGGCTTTCACGCCGGCCGTGATCGAGGTCAGGCGCCCCTCCCGCCAGGCGCGGTTACGGACGATCTGCCCGGCGGGCAACGGCAGGTGCGGGACAATCTTTTCGTAGTCCGCACCGAGCACGAGGACCACCCGCGAACAGCCGGCATCCCGCAGCAGGCGTGCCTGGTGTGCCGCCAGGGGTCCGTCGGCGGTTTCCAGGAGAGCCTTGGGCCGTCCCATCCGCGAGGAGGCGCCCGCCGCGAGCACGATTCCGCCGTGTCTCATTTCCTCTTGCCCCAGCCGTGTTCCGTACCGTTCAGCAGGCGCGGGAGGTTGGCGCGGTGACGCCGGGTCGCCAGTCCCACCGCCACCGCCGCAACCTTTCCGATCGGAAATACCGCGGAATAGAATCGGGCGTACCAGTCGTCAGCCATGTCCTTGACAATATATATGAAACGCAATAATTTGACAATTAATTGACAAAGGCACTTTGTAAGTCCCTAATTCGGTAACTCAAGAGAGATCGGCCAATACGAGATACTATACTGGAATTAGAACTTGTCTTGACGACACACACGTGTGCATATTGGAAAAATCAACATCTATTGGAGGGAATTTCACGCTGTGAAACGTTTCCTATCAACTATTATTCAGGGGCTGTTCATCATTTCCTTCGCTCCGGTATCGGCCTGCGCCGAATTCGTAATCGACGATTTCTCTTCCATCAATGCCTGGCATACCACCTGCCCCCCGGAAGCGGCTATTCAGGTGACTCAAGCCCGGGACGGAGACCGCAATATCATGCGTATGGAATTCGATCTGGGCGAAACACACACTTATGCCGTTGCGCTTCGTAATCTGAATCGCGCGCTTCCTGAAAATTACGAAATCGTCTTCCCCGTCAAAGGCGCCGCACGGCGTAATAATTTCGAGTTCAAGGTGGTGGATGCGGATGGAAACACCTTCCTCAAAGTCTGGCGCAAGTTCCGCGTAACGACCAACTGGACCCCAATGCGGGTGAAACGCCGCGATCTTCGTTTCGGTTGGGGACCCAATCCAAAAGCGCAACCCGATCAGATATCGCGCATCGAATTTGCCGTGGCCTCCGGGCGGGGCGGAAAAGGCTATTTCCTGATCGGCCCTATCACCCTTCGCGAACTGGCGCCGGAACCGCCGGAGCTTCTGCCCACCGCAAAAGCCTCCTCCGGAAACAACCCGGAAAACGCGGTCGACGGAAGCTACGCGACGCGATGGCGCAGTAAACCATTCGATCCGCAGTGGATCGAAGTAGACTTCAAGAAACCGCGGGAAATGGCCGGCCTTCGTCTCTTCTGGGAAAACTACGGAGATTACGATGTCGCGCTCTCGTCCGACGGAACCCACTGGACGCCGGTTTATGCCATGAACAATGCGGACGGCGGACTTGATGAAATCTTTTTCTCCTGCGTCACCGCGCAATATGTTCGTATCGAAACCCGCAAACAGGCCAAACGCGACGGGTATTCACTGGCGGAAATTGAAATCGTAGAACCAAGCGAAAAACCTTCGGCCCAAGCCTCATCAAGTCGTGAAGGAAACCCTGCAACCTACATGCTGGACGGCAATACAAACACACTATGGCGGAGCGAAAAAGACGGTCGGCAATGGATTCAGGTTGATTTTCACGAAGTGAGAGACTGGGGTGGACTGGTAATTCACTGGGGTGACGACTATGCGTCATCCTACCGCGTGGAAGCTTCCACCAACGGTCTCTATTGGTGGACGGTTTATGCCGCCACCAATCAGAACGGCGGAACCGACCGGATATTCCTTAACGAGACGGAATCCCGCCTCCTGCGCGTTACCGGCCTGCAAAGCGCCGGTAAGAACGGCTATGCCATACGCGAAATTGAAATAAAAGCGCCGGAAGAAGCCATGACGGTCACGAAGTTCTATCAGCTTGCCGCATCCGGCAATCCCGGATGCTATCCCCGCTGGCTGTTAAATGAGCAGGCCTATTGGACTATTTTCGGCACGCCCGAAGATGTCCGTGAAGCGGCCATCTGCGAAGATGGAACCCTCGAACCGCACAAACGCGGATTCACGATCATGCCCATCCTGCGTGTCGGAAGCCGATTGGTTACCCGCGAAGAAGCGGCGGTCGATCAATCCCTGCTCGACGATTACATTCCCATCCCCTCCGTACATTGGAAATATGACGACCTCACGCTCGACATCACCGCTCTCGCGCATGGCGGGGCGGCATCCAGCGCCTATGCGCGTTACATCTTGAAGAACAACGGGACCTCGGTCATAACCGGAAACCTCTACCTGGTTATCCATCCCATTCAGGTCTATCCACCGTGGCAGGGGGGACATGATGGATTTTCCCGGATCAAAAGTCTTTCATACAGCAATGGTGTGGCCAGCCTCGACGGCAACCGTAAGGTATTTTTTCTGACCCCCCCGCCCCAACGTTTCGCCGCCAAAGGCGGCACGTTTCAGATCGGTCGGCCGCCTGAAGGCGATATCGCCGATAACGTGGCGAACGGCAATCTGCCTGTGCAAACTTCCGCGAAAGATACCAATGGATTCGTCTCCGGCGCAGCGGAGTTTCCCTTTTCCCTGGCCCCCGGCGAATCTCGTAAATTTTATATCGCCATCCCCCTTCATGAAACGCTTCCACATCTCAGTCCGGCGATGAACGCCGCCGCGATCGCGACGGATTTCGAGAAGATGCTCAGGGAAATCGCAACCCGGTGGCGGGATGAAGTGGACGGCGTGACCTTTGAAGTGCCCGATCCCGCACTGGTCAACATGCTGAAAGCAAACATCGCTTACAACCTCATTACAAAAGACGGACCCGGATTTCAGCCCGGATCAAGGAGCTATGACAAAGCCTGGATGCGGGATGGCAGTATAGCGGCCCTGGCACTGCTCAAGATGGGATATACAAACGAAATCCGCGAATTCATCGCCTGGTTTGCCGCCTATCAGTTCGACTCCGGGGAAATCCCGCCCATCATCGACAGCAAGAATGAGGATCCGATATGGGAGGAAACGCAACGAGATCTGCATGAATTCGATAGTCAGGGTCAGTTCGTGCATCTCGTGTATGAGTATTACAGTTATACAAGAGACAAACCCTTTCTGCGGGAAATGTATCCGCAGGTAATTGACGCGCTCCGTTTTCTCCAGACCCTGCGGGAACGGCGCGCCACGCCCGAATTCCGGGACAATCCGGAGAAGCAGGAGTTCTACAACATCCTCCCGCCATCGCGCAGTCATGAAGGATACTGGCTTGCTCATTCCTACTGGGATGATTTCTGGGCGCTGAAAGGATGGAAGGACGGCGTCAGAATCGCGGAAATCATGGGCAAACCGGAAGACGCCGACTGGATGCGAAAAGAGTATGAAACGCTGAAAACCGGCGTCTATGAATCGATGAAACGCGTCATGAAAAAACACGGCATCGATTACATTCCCGGCTGTGCGGAAAAAGGAGATTTCGACGCCACATCCACCGCGGTCGGCATCGTATACTGCGACGAGCTCGACAACATGCCGCAACCGCAAACCGCCAATACCTTTAATCGGTTCTATAAAGAATTATCCAAACGTTTCGAACCCGACGCCCAGTTTGTATTTACCCCCTACGAGGTTCGCACCGTTCTCGCTTATCTGTTCATGGGGCAAAAAGAACGGGCGCTCAACCTGCTCAACTTCCTGATCGACTGCCGACGCCCGCCCGGATGGTACCATCTCGCCGAAGTCGTTCACAGCGGATATCGCTTCCCCTGTTACATTGGAGACATGCCGCATACCTGGGTCGGGGCTGGGCTCATCAACTCCATCCGCGGACTTTTCCTCTATGAAGACGGCGACACGCTTGTTATCGGCGCGGGGGTCGATCCGAAATGGATTGAGGAAGGAAAACAGATCCGAATTCTGAATGCGCCTACACGTTTCGGAAAAATGAATATCGAGATGCACCGGAACGGAAAAGACGTGCTGGTGGAACTTTCGGGAGACGCCGTTCCGCCGGATGGCATCATCTTGAAATCCCCGCTTCGGGAACCCGCAACTTCCGTTACCATCAACGGAAAGCCGTCCACTTCGACAAATAATAACGAAATCCTGATTCAAAATCTCCCGGCGGAAATCATCTTTTCTTCATAAGAATGGGATAGGGCCATGGCAGGCTTGAGCGCCGGATAAAGGAATATCGAGCATTTTGGGCAAACGGCGCGGAGCACGCGCCGGACCGTCGCTTGCCTCACTCCCACGGTATCCACCGGAAAAATGAGATAGCCGTCCATCCGCCCGCAGGCTTTCACGCCGGCCGTGATCGAGGTCAGGCGCCCCTCCCGCCCGCCGCGAGCACGATTCCGCCGTGTCTCATTTCCTCTTGCCCCAGCCGTGTTCCGTACCGTTCAGCAGGCGCCGGAGGTTGGCGCGGTGACGCCAGACCACCAGCAGCGCCAGCAGACTGAGGAAGACCGGCAGCAGGTACCCCTGGCCGCGGTAGCGGAACCAGCCGAAGACGGCGATCAGCAGTGCCGCGCTGATCGAAGCCACCGAGACGTAACGGGTCAGTGCCAGGATGATGACCCAGGATGCAAGTCCCACGGCCATTGCCGCCGGAGCCACCGCGGCCAGTATTCCGGCGCCCGTGGCCACACCCTTGCCGCCCTTGAAGCCGGCGAAGATCGGCCAGTTGTGGCCGGCAATGGCGGCGGCGCCGAAGAGCAGACCGGCCGTGGCGGGATCGCCCGCGGGGCCGGCCTGCCAGACGATCCGCGGGAACAGCCATGCCGGCAGGAATCCTTTCAGGAAATCCGCCGCGAACGTGATCACTCCCCACGTCTTGCCGACACAGCGAAACACGTTCGTTGCGCCGATGTTGCCGCTGCCGCTCTTGCGGATATCAACGCCGCGCGCCCGCGCGATCAGCAGTCCGCTCGGAATCGAGCCCAGCAGGTAGGCGGCCACGACCCCGACCGCCGGTTCTATCAGCGCACTCAGCATTGTTTCGTTTCCTTGCTTTCAGTCGCGTTCCGGCCTCGGTTCCCGCCGCAGCAGCGCCTCGACGGCCGTGCGGGGACTCTTGCCGTGATAGAGCACGGAGTTGACTTCCTGCATGATGGGAACTTCCACGCCGAGATTTTCCGCCAGTTTGACCGCCGTCGGACAGGTCCATACGCCTTCGGCGACCTGTTCCATGCCTTTGAGAATATCTTCGAGCTTTTCGCCGCGGCCGAGTCGTTCGCCGAGCGCCCGGTTACGGCTGTGCCGGCTGGTACAG
Source organism: Kiritimatiellia bacterium (assembly GCA_029934055.1). GTDB lineage: Bacteria > Verrucomicrobiota > Kiritimatiellia > B70-G9 > B70-G9 > JAOZMZ01. The sequence goes on along the minus strand of JAOZMZ010000067.1, from coordinate 4,150 downwards.
GTCACCACCAGGTCTCCCATGCCGCTCAAGCCCGCGAAGGTTTCGCGCCGCGCACCCAGGGCGACGCCGAGCCGCGCCATCTCCACCAGGCCGCGGGTCATCAGGGCCGCCTTGGTGTTGTCGCCGTAGCCGATGCCGTCGCTGATGCCCGCCGCCAGGGCGATCACGTTTTTCAGTGCGCCGCCGAGCTCCACGCCGACCGGGTCATCGGAGGTGTAGACGCGGAAGGTTCCGCCGTTGAATACATCCTGAATTTTGTTCGCCGCCGCCGGATCGGTTGCGGCCGTCACGACCGCGGTCGGGATGCCGCGGGCGACTTCTTCGGCATGACTCGGTCCCGACAGTACCGCCACGGTGTTTTTCGGGAAGATCCTCTCCGCGGTCGTGCTGAGGCGTTCGCCGGAGTCCTGTTCGAAGCCTTTCGAGACGCTCACCAGTATCGTGTCGGCAGGCATGTTCGCGCGGAAGCCCTCCAGCACGCTGCGGTAGTAGCGCGAGGGCACCGCGAGCACCGCCAGTTCCGCCCCGCGGATTGCATCCGCGGGATCCGCAGTCCAGGTGATCGCATCCGGCAGGGCGATGCCGGGCAGGAAACGCGGATTGCGGCGGGTCGTATTGATCCGGGCGATGTATTCCGGCGAGGGGCCCCAGATGCGCACCGCGTGACCATTACGGTGAAGGACCAGCCCCAGAGCCGTCCCCCAGCCGCCGTCGCCTATGACGGTTACCGTGCTCATGTGTTTTCCCTTATATATTAACGGCCGGCGCCGCCGCAACAGAAACAGGGGAAAAGAACGGCGGCGTGGATCGGGCCGGCCTGATCCGCTTGGCGACCACGGCGCGGAATGGCCGTATCGCGCGGCGCTGGTGACGCCCTTCCGTAACGGATGCGGCGCTCTTTCGCCCCCTGTTTTTTCTCTGGCGGACAACCGCTGGAGTGTTTACACTGACTGCGTGGATCGTGTATATTTACCATGGTTGAGCCGGAGCGGCATTTGAGGATGCGCGCGGCAGGCGTGAAAAAAAAGTGAATTCTGCAATGGACGGCCAGGCCGGAATCCGGTAATTTATTTCTGGACATGCATTCGGATGTCGGTGAGAATATGACAGAAGTCAAGGGAGGCGCTAAAATGAAGCGTACAGGATTGGCGATATTGATACTGATCGTGGCGGCGTCATTGAGTTATGCCCAGACCAACCAGGTGCTCAGCCGTAACGCTGTGGGTTATACCAAGATCACGTGTCCCAAGGGCGGCCTGGTCCTGGTAAGGATGGATTTCGAGAGCATGGACGGCGGCGACCTTCACGCCGAGGATGTCTTCGGCGACCAGTTGCCGATGGGGACATTGATATACCACTATGATCCATCTCTCGGGAGCTATGTCACCGACAATAAAAGCTTTGCGGGTTGGAGTACGAACATTATTTTCGAGCGGGGCATGGGTTTCTGGATCGAGGTTCCGGACACGGCGGCCAGTAACGAGTACCAGGTTTACATGATGGGGGAGGTGCCCGACAGGTTTACGGCGCCGACGAGTACGGTATCAGTTGCCTCGGGAATCAACCAGATTGGCTATACCTATCCGAATGACGTTTATTGGACAAATACAGATCTTGCGAAAAATGCGGCAATGGGGGACATACTTTACTGGTGGGATGGTACGAATTATCAAGTCAACAATTTATCCTTCGCGGGCTGGGCTGATCCTAACCTGGTGATTACCCCTGGCATGGGCTTCTGGTTCGAGACATCTCTTTCGGCAACGAACTGGATAGAAGGGAAGCCGTATACTTGGCCGTAATCCGCAAAATGTTGCGAAACTGGACCGTGGTTGTACATTGGAGGTGAAAATGAAAATTAGGCATTATTTATGCATATTCGCTTTTATAGTGACGTTTGCTACAGTATCTATCGCGGATAGTGCTTTCGCTTTCATAGATACATACGGCGTCTATCTTTCAGATGGCACTACGCCGGTGCCTGCCGGCAGCCTGGTCCAGTTGATCTGGACATCGGACAATGCCTACCATCCTGCCGTGGAAGGCCAGCTCGATGCTGCCGGATATCTTACCTCCGGCGACTACATTTTCTACCAGGGCAGCTGCCCGGCCAACGGCGGATGGCTTGGAGACCTTGACGGAACGGCGATATATGACGAGACCGATACGGGCGGAACCTATATTCCTTCCGGATACGTATACGCGCGCGTCTTCAACACCTTGACCACGAGCCCGACCGCCGGCACCTGGTTCGTGCAGAGTTCGTTGGTTCCGGTCGTAAACGAGCAGACAAATACTCCTGCTGATCCACTTGATAGAGTAGACATAGCCCCGACGGCCGGCAGCGGGACGATGAACCAGCAGGTATCGGCGGTGCCGGAACCGGCGTCGGTGGCGATGTTCGGTCTGGGTGCGGTGGCGGTGCTCTTCTGGCGGCGTCGCCGCGGGAACTGAGGCTTCCCGGCCAGGGATGGATTTGAAGCGCGCGGTCGCAGCCGCGCGCTTCTTTTTTTCCCGCTCCGATGGGATGGCATCGCGCTTGCAGATGCGGGGGGCCGGGTGGCGAAGGTCGTGGGTGATGGGTTGGCGGCGGTGGTGTGCGGCTTGTGACTTGCGGGGGAGGGTGAGAGCGCGCAATATAGCGGATAATGAACCTGCTTCCTGCAAAGGTTTGATTGAAGTGAAGGGTGACGTTTTCATTCGCAATGCCCGTGTGTGGCCGTCGGTGGAGGCGGATGTACAGGAGGGGGCCGGGATTCTGATACAAGGGGGGAAGATCGTCCGGGTGGGAGTATTCGAGGCGCGCGCCGGCGAAGTGATAGATGCCGGCGGGCGGCTGGTCATGCCGGGTCTGGTGCAGACCCACGTTCATCTCTGCCAGGCGATCATGCGCGGGGTGGCCGAGGACAGGAACCTGCTTTCGTGGCTGCGGGAACGGATCTGGCCGCTGGAAGCCGCGCATGACGAGGAGACGATCAGGGCGTCGGCGCGCCTTGCGTGCGCGGAGATGATCCGGGGCGGCACGACGGCGTTCATGTCCTTCGAGACGGTGCGTTACACCGGTGCGGCGATGGAGGCGGTGCGGGAATCGGGGCTGATGGGGGTGGTGTCGCACTGCCTGATGGACGAGAGCGGGGGATATCCTCCGCTGGCGGTGCCGGTTGAGCAGGCCTTGAACTATTGTGACGGGCTATTGGGGTGTTTCCGGGAGGAGGAGCGGGTGCGGCTGGCGATCGCGCCGCGTTTCGCCTTGAGTTCGACGGCGGAAAACCTGCGCGCCGCGGCGGAGTTTGCGCGGGAGCGCGGGCTGCTGATCCACACCCACGCGGCCGAGCAGGTCGAGGAGGTGCAAATGGTGCGCGAGCGCACGGGCCTGCCGAACGTGGAGTACCTGCATTCGCTGGGAATCAGCGGGCCGGACGTATGCCTGACGCATTGTGTTCATACCGAGGAGCACGAACGGCGGCTTTTGGCGGAGACCGACACGCGGGTACTGCACTGTCCGTCGGCGAACCTGAAGCTGGGTTCGGGGGTGGCGCCGATCCCGGAATACCTGGATGCGGGGTTGACCGTATCGCTGGGAGCCGACGGAGCGCCTTGCAACAATCGGCTGGACGGGTTCATGGAGATGCGCCTGGCGGGGCTGATCCAGAAACCGCGCGTGGGTCCGGAGCGGCTGAAGGCGCGTGATGTCGTGCGCATGGCGACGGAGAACGGGGCGCGGACGCTGGGGTGGGGAGATGTGATGGGTCGGCTGGAGGAAGGCCGGCTGGCGAACCTGATCATCGTGGACACTTCGGGTTGGCACGTGATTCCCTCGTCCGATCCGGCGGCCAACGTTGTTTACGCCTGCGGTGCGGACGACGTGTGGCTGACGATGGCGGCCGGCAAGGTGCTTTACAGGGACGGACACTTGACGGGGGTGGACGAGGAAGAGCTACGCGATGACGTACGGCGGCAGCGGCGGCGTTTACTGGAGAAGGCCGGTTTGGGATGACGACTGCCGGATTGCCGGACGCAGGCGTTTTGTGAACGTTGGAAACAGAAGGCGGAAAAACTTCCAGATCCCGCCATGGCGGGAGAAGAATTGCGGGTCGGAATTTCCAATGTGACGGATTCTAATATCAAGTGCAACAGATGTCGAGTTACT
>JAOZMZ010000066.1 GCA_029934055.1 Kiritimatiellia bacterium | reverse complement strand
CCGCATTGATCTTGCTACGTGCCTCGCGGAAATATATGGGCTTGATTCGCACCGAGTCTATACGAATGTTTCGTTCCGCTATGTTCAGAAGTATTTCCGATTCGGCCGCGAAACGTTGTGACTCGGTTGATACGAAGGGGATGATATCGGCACGATATAGTCGGTACCCGCACTGTGTATCAGGTACGTACTGCCCGATTTCACGGCTCAGAAGCCAGCTCATAAAGCGGTTGGTCCATAGGCGTAGAATTGGCATGGAGTGCGGTTCGGCCAAACGGTTCCCGATAAGCACGGGGATTCCGGTGCGACGATAGGCGGCCAAGAAGCGAGGAATGTCATCGGGATCATGCTGGCCGTCTCCGTCGAGAGTTATGACGACTTCGGCGCCCCTTTCAGCAGCGGCCCGGAATCCGCTCTCGAGTGCCATACCCTTGCCGCGGTTGGTTTCATGCCTGATGACGATGGCCCCTGCGGCTTCGGCCTCCGCGGCCGTACGATCCTGCGAGCCGTCATCTACGACGATGACGTCCCGGCAGTATTCGAGCACCTTGCTGACGACGGGACCAATGCGTCCTTCTTCTTGATAGGCCGGAATGACCACGCAATACCTTAGGTTGTCCGTGCTTTCAGCCATAATCACCCACGGCATTCATATCAGCCATCATGAGGCTGGTCCCAAAAATCCTCAAATACAAACCACTGATGCGGGCGCTGTCCGATTTCCGTTTCCAGAACCTTGCAGATATGCCTACGGAGAGCATCCTCACCACCGCACGCTTCGGCCGTCACTGGCGGGTGAAAACGCAAAATGAAGGAGTCGTCCACTTCGCGCAGGAGGAACCCGGGCAGGACCATGGCCCCACTTATGGCTGCCAGGCGCGCCGGGCCGCGTGGCAGTCTGGCCGGGCGACCGAAAAACATCAAGCGGTCCTGATGCCTGCTGAAATCCCTGTCTACGAGAAGCGCCACCACCTCCTTGCGTCTGAGAGCACGTAAGACGCCGCCGACGGCTCTTCCCAGGGGGATTGGGTTAATACCGCGGCGCATTCTCTGCTTCTGGAAAAGGCTTTCGATTTTCTCCATGTGCGCGGGAAGCGTAACCGCATTTATCTTGTAGCCGTAGGCTGCCATTACTGCCCCTCCCATTTCCCAGTTCCCCAAATGAGCGGTTACGGCGATTATGCCGTTGCCTGCCGCAAGCGCCTGGTCCCAGTACTCGCGGTGTTCAATGGTTACGATCTTGTCGACTTCCTCGCGCGTGAGACTGGTGTAACGGAAGAAATCCACCAGGTACTTTCCGAAATACTGGAAGGTCATTCTGGCGGCGACAGCCAGTTTTTCATCCGAGCAGTCCATGCCCCGGTAGGTCATTATCTGGCGGAGGTTGTTCATCACCGCCCTCCGCTCCGTGGTATGGCGTCGGTAGAATACGTCCGCCACGCGCAACCCGACCCAATATGCGAATTTTCGCGGAATGACACGACTGAGGACGCAACTGGCCCGATACAACGGGTATTCACCTATCAGATCCGTAATTCTTTTCATTGTTCATTGATGTAAGCACCAGTTCCGCAATTTTCGACGCCGCATCCGGACGCCCTACGGCGAGTGCCCTTTCCCGCATCATTTCCATCAACCTGGGGGTTCTCAGCAATGCGGTCACCACCGGAGCCAAGGCGCGTTCCGAAGTGACATGCACGGCGGCCCCGTAGCGCGTGAGGGCCTCGGCATTCCCCCGTTCCTGTCCCGGCAGGGGACGAACAATCACCATGGGTAGTCCGATTGCCATGGCTTCGGCCGTAGTCAACCCACCCGGTTTGGAAACCAGAAGGCTCGCACGATGCATCAGGGCTACAGCATTGCGCACGTATCCTCGAACTCGCAATGAATGCTTGATTCTATGGCGATGCCGAATGAGCTGCCTGCGCAAGACGTTATTCGTACCGGAGATGACATCAATAGTGAAGATTTCCGGGCTGCGGTCAAGGCTGCGGACTGTGCGGTAACGTACACCCAGCCCCCGACTGCCACCCATTACCAAGACTCGGCGTTCACCCGGCTTCACGGCAGCACGATTCTCTACAGGACTCAAATGTACATTTACAGGGATCCCCCTAACGGCGATGCGTTCCCGTTCGACGCCCAACCAGCTCAGACGGTCTGCGGCGGCCTCATCGGGAACTACGTACCGGCCGCGATCTTCGACTACCCAGAAGCGATGCGGCACGAAGTCCGTGACCACACCCCATACAGGTAGATGGTCATGGTGCCGCCGGGCATAGTCACAGAGAACCGCAAATGGATGGGCTTGGGTGCAGACGACTACATCCGGCTTGAAATCGTCCATGAGATTCAGCAAGGGGGTACTGGTACCGCGCTGGATCAATGCACGAATACGGCGTGTCAGATACTCGACCCACGGACTGTCGTAGAGCGCCTCCCATACCTCCGGAGTGCGTCGAATCGTTCCCATATATGTCTTTTGAATTATCTTGCTCCATCGGGGATGGGTGTATGCGAGCAGATCTACGCAGAGCGTTTGCACGTCGGCGTCCATTTGATGTAGGGCATATTCAATGGCACGGGCGGCTGAATGATGACCGCTGTTGCGTACGAGATAGGCTATCAGGACACGTCTTTTCACCGGCACCTCGCCTGCAGGCTTTGAAAAAGGTCAGCGGCCCTATAGGAAGACCGCGCCAACGGAGCTGAAACGACGCCACGAAAACCGATCTTGTACGCAAACCGGGCATATGCATCGAATCGTTCCGGAGTTACGAATGCCTTTACCGGAAAATGTGTCCGCGAAGGCGCCAGATACTGCCCCAGAGTCAACAAATCACATCCGACCGAACGCAGATCGCGTAAAGTCGAATATACCTCCTCTTCCGATTCTCCGAGACCAAGCATGAGGCCGGACTTGACGAATGTATTTCCGGAGCGCGCTGCATGCGCCAACACGCGCAGAGAGCGCTCGTAGGAGGCGGCCGGACGCACCTGCGATTGGAGCCGTTCGACCGTCTCCAGGTTGTGATTGAACACATCCGGCGACTGTTCCAGTACCATGTCCACTGCGTTGGTTTCCCCCCTGAAATCCGGAACCAGTACTTCAACGGTTACGTCGGGCAGCCGCCATGCCAGTTCCTTCAGTACTTTGACGTAATGGGAAGCGCCTCCGTCATCAAGATCATCGCGGGTGACACTTGTGATGATAACATGCCGTAGTCCCATTTGGGCCGCTGCAGCGGCTACCCGGCCGGGTTCATCATCATCCGGAGGCGCCGGGCGGCCGTGCTGTATGGCACAGAACGCACAATTTCTGGTACAGACACTACCGAGAATGAGAAAGGTCGCGGTTCCCGCATTCCAGCAGGATGTCCGGTTGGGACAGCGGGCTTCCTCGCAAACCGTATGAAGACTCAGTTCTCGTAGACACTGAGAGACCTTCATGAAGTGCCTATCGCTCCGCAGGGAAACATTCAGCCATGGTGGTAGTCTGTTCATAGTCGGGAATGTAGTCTCCACGGCTGTAGAGCGTCAAACATATTGACCGTCTGCCGGCGTATCAGCGTACGGCCGCGTCAATCTTGCAGAATTGTTAAGACGACCGTAATGTTGATCGGACAAGCCCGCTGAATTGGAGTTTTCAGGATGTCTGAGAATCACAGGCCTTTACATCCGTCACATGAAGAGCACATGCAACGGGCGCTCAAGCTTGCCCGCCAGGGCGCCGAAAACGGTGAGGTGCCGGTCGGGGCTGTAATAGTGCACGAGGGACGAATTATCGCCCAGGCCTATAACCGGGTTGAAATGCTCAAGGACCCGACCGCCCATGCAGAGATGATCGCCATCACGCAGGCCGCCAGTGCACTGGGCGATTGGCGCCTTGAAAATGCAACTATGTATGTAACCAAAGAGCCATGTGTCATGTGTGCCGGAGCGATTGTGCTCGCACGTATTGCACGTGTTGTTTGGGGAACGGCGGATCCTTTGCGGGGTGGATGTGTGTCTGTCTTCAATATTCTCCGCTCGGAGGCACTGAACCATCGCCCGGTGATTGTCGGCGGCATATTGGAAGCGGAATGCCGCCTTATCCTCCAGGACTTTTTCAGGGCGCGGCGGGGAAAGATGGACTGATCAGCAATATCCCCCCCTCTTCTGAAGGGCCGGGCGCGACGGACTCGACCTTGCCGCCGATTGAGCGCTGGAGTCCTTTGAATTCATCTCCCCAGAGCACAATGCGTTGCGGTCGGAGTTCTTTGAGCATTCGTGTAACGCAGTCGGCCTCAAGCACCCCATTGTCGGAAACGCAGCGAAGAACCCTCGGTGTCCCCTCCCCCGTCAAATCTATGACCGGCACGCCGAGGGCGAAAGCTGTCCAGCCCGGACGATCGGTGGCGACCGTAGCGGGATGACGAGTGTCCGACGGCTTCAATCGCTTTGCCAGGGCGGTACGTTGAGCCGAGAGTTGTTTCAATATCTGGAATTGACCTCGTGCCAAAGAGAAGCTGCGTGTTGAGCAAGCGACCACCAAAATGAATCCAAGGACAGCCCACCATGTCCTGAAGCCCAATCCTTCCGGAAGCCCTTCGCGGTGGCGGCGATAGATACTTTCCAGCAGGAAGGGCAGCCGGAACAGACCGTATCCCGCCAGAAGAACGCTGACCGGCAGGAAGCTGTGCGCCACGGTTTGGCTGCCACCGGGTCCAAGGTACGGCGCCAGCAGGCTGAGAAGGAAAGGCATGCCGATGAGCACGACCAGCACCACCAGGAAAGGTCGCTCCTCATGTCTGCTTATTCCCAGCACCGCGAGCATGAGGAACCCTGTCCAGAAAAATGCCCCGACGACCCGCCCGCCCGCGAATGAACCGTGGCCGAACCAGGCAGCTGCTATCTTTGCCCGTGCCACCGCAGCCTGGTGTAACGCAAGGGCTATCCGCCCATCTTGGACCCGCATGAGTGAGTCCATGGAAAGGGTCGCTCCCGGCATTCGCGGCCAGGGCACACCTACGGTATGTGTGTTCCAGAGCAGGATCGGCAGCAGGAATAGTGCAATTATCAAAGACCCTTCTATTGCCGCAGCGGTCAGCAATCCCTGCGAGGCTTTTGGCTTGTCGGTGGAAATGCGTGTGAAGAGCCGGTCGAGGAATGCATGTAAAACCAGTAAGGGCCAAATGGCGACAAACTCGAGCCGAATCCATACGGCCGCCCCCACGAGTATGGCTTCGGACACCGGTAGGATCCTTCGCCGGCCGTGGACTCCTTCGATATGGACGAGAAATATGGAGCTGACTAACAGCATGCCTGCAGCGGCGGACTGCCCGGAAAGTGCTCCTTGGCTGAATCCGGGTGCGAAGGCCAATAGACATGCGGCATAGATCAGGAATGGCGGGAAAGGAAAGAGCAGGCGCGCAAGGCGGAGCTGCAGCAGTATTGTGAGCAGGCCGCAGATTGTGCCCAGTAGCAGCATTGAAGCGACAGGATCATGCAACCCGAAATTGAGGGCCCCCATTGCTATCCGCCAGAGTCCGTTCCGAACAATGGGCATGGAATCCTGCAAGTTGAGCCCGTAATGGAAGTGGGTGCAGATATTGTTCCCCACTACCATGTCCACGTAGGCGCGGTCGTCGATGAAAATATGCCTCCGGCCCGCAACAAGCCCGCGTTGAAAAGAAAGCAATACGCAGGCGGTGATGAGAAACAAGAGCGGCGCCGAAATCGTCCTCACCAGGCGCTGCAATTGCCAACGATGCATGCTTTTACCGAGTGCCGCCCTCGTCGGAGGAAGGTGTTCTGCGGATGATACGTTCCACTACCAGAACCGGCTGCCGTACACCGCGCAACCAGTATTCCCGCCCGGAAATGATAAGATACTCACCCATCATGCTCGACAATTGAGTGTCGTCTCCCCACAGAAAACAAACATCGTGCGGCTGATTGTGCACATACTGCACCAGTCGGTATTTCGTAGGCTTTGCGAAAAGAAAGCCGACCGATCTCAAAATACCTTCATGTTCAACGCGACGACCCTGTCCTTCGAGGGGGACGAGCTTCCAGGTTTCCGGCAATTCAAGGCGCTGCGTACGGTTGGTGATCAGCCTGTGCGTCGCGGTGCTCGGTCTGGTGGAAGAAGGCACATACGCCGCGCGCTGGGTAGGTGCGCGCCGGATTGTGGAAGGCGTTGTGGCCGGCGCACGAACCGCTACCGGGGAGTGCACGCGTACGGCGCGTCTGCGCGGGCTCCTGCGGGATGTTTTACTGGGGATTTTTACGTATCGTGAGCTGACCCACAGGGAACATTCCGGAGGCGGCGCGATTTTGAGCCACTCCGAAAACTCACCTCTTATTTTCAGGTGGGTCCCCTTTTTCAGGCGGCCGACTACCGAAAAATTGATGCCGGGTCCTGCACGTACGTTTAACTTTCTGGTAGCCACGATGCCGTCGTGCACGAAATCTCTGTGTACCCAAAGGTTGACTGTCTCCGGGGGGACTATTTCAACCCACTTCTGGCCGATGGATTTGGATGCCAGTACGGTACCTTCATTTACTTGGCCGACGACCTCGGCCGTTTCCCGCGCGGCAGCCCTGAGATTGACTCTGTCGGCGGTCACGGTAACCGGACGAGTCTCTGCGTACGCACTGGACACGGCCCAATGCAGAACGAGAACCATGGCAAAATATGCACGTTTCATATGCCACTCATCAATTTATCGCGGCCGACTGTTATTATGTCACTATATGTGCCCGCAGCCTTATAGCAAGTACGAAAGCCACATCATTGGTGATGATCGGGCGCCACGAGTGCAATTCACACTGCAGGATGCGCAATGGATCCTGATCATGGCAACAGACGAACAAATGCAAACTTGCAACGCTGCTTTGAGGTCGCAAGAATACCAACCCAAATGAAAGAAATGGACTCTATGAACATTCTCCCTGCATTGACCTGGAAGGAGAATTGGGAGTTCACTGCATCAGACTGGCTATGCAGGAACCGCGCCGTTGTGCAGAAGCCGGCGGTGTCATTCCTGAGTACCGGTGCTCCGGGCGTTCTCCGGAGTTCTGACGAGCGTTTCCCATGGTATTTCCAGATAACTACCATTGATGCCGGCCCGTATTTCGTGCGCCAGTGGTTCAATGGATTTCAAATCAGCTCACCTTCCGCGGCGGCGGGCGGTTCTCCGCTGCACGCCCTGTGCCTGGTTCCTGAACCAGGGGTGCTTTGGGGACGGACAACCTTTCCGGGGCCGCCAGTGATTCATTCGACTGAGTTGCCTCTCAAAGACGAAGAGTGGTGCACGGCATGTCTTCGTGGGCCGGGGATGATAATTGCCCTTCAGGCTGTCGCCGAGGACTCGGGTGTACACTTTTGTCTGGCCGTGGCCCATAACCAAGAATCCGCCCATGCAACATTGACGAAGTACCTTGATTTGGACCCGTGGCGCTTTATCGGTCCGGAATTGGCACACAGGGTCTCCTTTTGGGAAAAGGGGTTTTATTCCGGCCACCAGGCTGAAGTCGTCGCCCAGGCCATCGAGGTCCTGCTTTCCCGCATCAGGGCTCCTGTGGGAAAGATTCCCTCTTGGTGGCTTTCCACGCCCACTACATCGGGCCGTGGATATTTTGCAATCAACGACCTGTATGCCGTGGTTCCCGCCGTGGGACGGATCGACCTGGATGTTGCTGTCGGAATGTTGAAATCCGCGGTCAGCAGCCAGGGGCCACAGGGTCGTATTCCGGCTGCCATCGACCGTGATGGCGAAGACCTCTTCCCTGACCAGGCTGCGCGGCCGATCCTTGCTGCGGCGCTGAAGGCATTGCGGCAGTATGTGACAACTGACGCGAATCTGACCGAGGCGGTTCTTTCCGCAGCTTTTCGTCACCTCAAGTGGTATCTCCATCGTGCTGATCCGGCTGCTACAGGTCTTCCCCAGTGGTTCGACGAGGAAACGTCTCTTTTTCCGGAAGTATTCGGTAGTGGAGTCATCAGCCCCGATCTGCCGGCGCTGACACTGATGGAGATCGAAAGTATTCTGTCTTTTCGGGAACACGGACTTCCCCGCAGTGTTGATACCGGCTATCTCGAGCAAATGCGCGGGCAGATATCCGCTCAAATGGAAGCGAAACTATGGCAGGAGCCGCGGGCCTGCTATGAGAGTATTCATCCCGACGGTACGCGTTCCGACCGAATCACCTTGGCTTCTTTTTTGCCGGTCGTAGCAACCTCTCTTGATCAGCGGCACGTATCCGGCGCCGCCAAGGGGTTGCTGAGCGAAGGCTCCCCTTCCCTGCTTTCTGACCGTGGGATACTGCTGTGGGAGAAGTGGGCTGATGATCCGTTCGATCCTCCGGTACGCGCCATGCACCAAATTCTGCTGGTGAACGGCCTGATGGCAATGGGTTTGAGGCAAGAGCTTGATCTGTTGACCCGTAGGATATGGCGTGGCCTGATTTCCTCGGTTGAAAAGAACAAATGTCTGCCTGACAATATCGCTGAGGCGCAGCCGTTTCCCGAAAGATCCCAAGAGATTGTCAACGGCCCATGCAATTCGAATGTCACAGCGGCTTTGGCCCTCTCATTACCACCGCCCGCCTGGTCAGCCGGACCTATCAAAGCCAAAGCCGCCGGACTGCGTTCGCCACTGGAAAGACGTTTGCGCATCGCGGTTTTCACATCCGCGATGATTCTTGTCACCGCCGTGACCGCCACTTCTTTATATTTCTCCTGTAAACCCGGCCTGACACAATCCTCTCTCCAGGCTGTTTCGGGCCTTGCCCGCAAGTATTACGATGAGGGCCGTTACACCGACGCTATCAAGGCCTATAACCGCATGGCATCAGACCCGCGGGGCGGTCCGGCCGAAGTCATGCTGGGTAACATCTACTTCAAGTTGGGGCGCTACTCGCTGGCAGAAAAACACTTTCGTAGAGCGGTCAAAAGGGTCCCCCATTCACCCGTGCCGTTCATGAATCTGGCCCTTACCCTTTACCGGATGGGCCGCATCCATGAGGCACTTGAATGCTACGACCGCGTAGTCGAGAATTTCAGCACGCGTTATCCGCAGCTTTGCCAACGGGCCCGAACGGCGCGTACTCTCATCGGTGGCCTTGCGTCTGCGAAAGAGCGATGAGTCTCTGAATCGTCGGTCTTCACTGAGTGCTTTGGAAGCGCAGTAGCAGGCGGAAGGAGATCGCGCGCCAAGGAGGTCGGGGTGGGGAACCCCATAAGGAAACGCACACTGTACCTTCCGCCTGTCAATTAGCTATCGACAGCTCAGGACGTGAAATGTTCAGAAAAATCTTGGGGACAGGCGGGCGAAAACAGACGCCAGGCGAAGTTGGTGCCGAAACATCCGCACGGGGAGTGGTTTTTGGGCACAAACTTGACCATTATTGGCCTTTTGTATAAGGTCACGGCGATTGGTGATTATAGGCGGGGCGGAGCGTGGTTCCGCCGTTCAGATTGGAAACCAGACGCATACCGGTATTTTTCGGCAATTGCGCCCAGAAGCGGGAAAGAACGTAATGAAAACGACTCTGCAAGCCTATGGGGCAGCTCTTATTGTGGCACTGGTGCTATCGGCCTGTTTCCGCCAGGACATACGTACGGTGGAAGTAAACGTACCCCGACTTTCCAGGCCGGAGTGTGCTCGGATTATTCAGGATGCTCTTGGTTCCGTGGATGGAGTCGTCAGTGTTGTTCCCGATCTGGAGAATCATACTGTGGCCGTCACCTATGACAGTACGAAACTGGCGATAAAGAATATCGAGTTTGTGATTGCAGGGGTCGGGTTCGATGCGGGAGATACTCCTGCCAAGCCAGACGCTCGTGAAAAACTGCCGCCCCCCTGCCGTTGATTCATGGAGGCACCGCAATGGAACTAGAGCAGAGTACACCACCGGAGCAGAGTATACCACCGGCACTGACACGGATCGAGGTTCCCGGGCTTTCCCATTTCAAGAGCGGGAAGGTGCGGGAAATTTTTGATCTCGGAGATAGCCTTCTGATTGTGGCCAGCGACCGCATATCGGCCTTCGATTGCATTCTGCCGACTGGAATCCCTGAAAAGGGTGCAATTCTCACGCAGCTCTCGGCCTGGTGGTTTGAACGCACGCATCACCTTATTCCCAATCATTTGATAACGGTGGATCCGGAGCGTTTTCCGGATGTCTTGCATCCACATCATAACCTGCTGAATGGCAGGGCCATGATTGTTCGGAAGGCTGAGCCGCTGCCTATAGAGTGCGTAGTGCGGGGATATCTGATTGGTTCCGGATGGAAAGAATATTGTGCCAACAGTGAGGTGAGCGGTATCCGTCTGCGCGCCGGTTATCGCATGGCGGATCGCCTGGACGAACCGATCTTCACGCCCTCGACGAAGGCCGAATCCGGCCACGATGAGAACATCACTTTCAAGGATGTCGCCGCCATAGTCGGTGCCCAGTTGGCGGAACGACTTAGGGAGACCAGCCTGGAGCTTTATCGGAGTGCGGCTGAATATGCTCTTCAAAGGGGGATAATTATCGCCGATACGAAGTTCGAGTTCGGGCTTCTTGAGGGTAAATTGCTTTTGATCGACGAAGCGCTTACCCCCGACAGTTCGCGTTTCTGGCCGGTTGAAAGCTACAAGCCCGGATCTTCTCCAATTTCCTTCGACAAACAATATGTGCGGGATTTCTTGGAAAAGATTTCCTGGAATAAGAAACCACCAGCGCCCGCTCTTCCTGAGGATGTTGCTGCGCGCACCCGGAAGAAATACATCCAGGCCTTTGAAAAGCTGACCGGGCGCAGATGGCGCCAGGAAGGGTGAAGATCATGCCACCCGGGATACAGGTCGGCTGGGCAACTTCACGGCACCGCCTGTTAGGCTATGGGATCCCGTTCAATGCAGGTCCTCGTTGAACAGTTTATGGATTACCTGCGCCTTGAACGGGCCTTGAGCCCTAACACTATCGCCGCCTACAGATCCGACCTCGAGAGTTTTGTCACTTATTTGAGCGCTCATCGGATACGTTCAATGAATCATGTACGGCGGCAGGATATCCTCGACTTCCTGCTTCATGAGAAGGATCGCGGATTGAACTCCACTTCGCTTTCGAGGCGCCTGGTGGCGGTGAAGGTTTTCTTCCGATACCTCCAGCAGGAGGGGCTCCTGGCGAGAAACGTCACCGAGGTCATGGATTCTCCACGACTCTGGAAGGTTCTCCCGGCGGTACTCTCCTACCAGGAGGTCGAGAACCTTCTGGCATCGGCGGACATTTCCACTCCTTTAGGCATACGCAACCGTGCCATTCTGGAAACGTTTTATGCCAGTGGCCTGCGCGTTTCCGAGATTGCGGAACTCAAACTGCGTGACCTTCACCTTGAAGAAGGCTACCTGCGGTGTCTCGGGAAAGGTGACAAGGAGCGCGTTGTTCCCCTGGGAAGCAACGCACGCGATTTTCTGCGCCGTTATCTGGAATTCGTGCGGCCCAGTCTTGCTCGGGGAAGCCGTGACGAGCACGTATTCTTGACTATCCGGCATCGCCCATTTTCTCGCAAAGGGCTCTGGAAAATGATCAAAATCCATGCCTTGCGTGCCGGAATAACAAAGAACGTCACGCCCCATACATTGCGGCACTCCTTCGCCAGCCATCTTTTGGCACACGGCGCACCACTCCACGTGATCCAGGAAATGCTCGGACATGCGGATATAGGAACCACGGAGATATACACGCATGTGGACCCCTTGAGACTCAAAACGGTCCACAAGAAGCATCATCCCAGGCCATGAAAACGCCGAACATCAAGGAAATCGAGGAGAATATCGGTTATCGCTTCCGCCGCAAGGAGCTGTTACACCAGGCATTGACCCACAGCTCTTACCGTGCGGAAGATAGGGCTGCCACCTCCGATAACGAGCGCCTTGAGTTCCTGGGCGATGCGGTGCTGGGGCTTCTGGCAGCTGATCATCTTTTCCGCAACAACCCCGATATGCGCGAAGGTCAGCTGACACATGTGCGCAGTTTTATTACCAACCGGCACCAGTTGGCGGAAATCGGTGAAGATATGCATCTGGGGCAGTTCATGCGTCTGGGCCGAGGCGAACGCGCCTCCGGCGGGGGACATCGGCCTTCTATTCTGGGTGACGCAGTTGAGGCAGTCTTGGGGGCCGCCTATCTTGATGGGGGGTTGTCAGCGGCCCTGAAGATTTTTCAGAAGCATTTCGTCCGCAGACTCGAGTCCGAGACGCGCATCTCGTGGCGTGCCAACCCGAAGGGTGCTCTTCAGGAACACTTCCAGCGCGAGCGCAGGACCAGTCCAGTCTACCGCATCATTTCCACCGAGGGGCCTCCCCATGACCGACGTTTCGTTGCGGAGGTGACCGTAGACGGCGAGCGCCTTGGCCTCGGCGAGGGACATACCAAACAAGCAGCCGAATGCGAAGCGGCTACGCATGCGATGGAGCAGATTGATCCGACTGGCTAGCCCTCTCTTCTCACGTTTGCACCATGCTGGAATGTATTTGACGTAGTTGTCGCCTAAGGGGGGTATACAATCAGCGCACGCCGCCCGTTCCGCGTTGGCGGCTGGCTTCTTCGAGCAGTTTTCTTTCCCTGGCCGTTAGATGTTGAATCCCTTTTTGCGCGACCTTGTCGAGAATCCTGTCTATCTCCGCCGCGCTGACCGCCGCGTTTTTTCTCTTCCTCAGACGTTGGATCCAGCCGGCTCGGGTCACCCCATATGTATGAAAGCCGGGGAAACGGCCTTTCAGCATACGTGCATAGCCGTAGCCGGCCACAATACCCACGAGATGCGCGGCATAGGCGACGTTTCCTCCACGGCCGCTGGTGAGCAGCGCCAGTTCGAATATGGCCAGCATCAGAACCAGGATCCAGGCTTTCATCGTCACCGGCAAAACATAAAAAACGAGCAGAGTCACCGGGCGATGAGGATAGAGTGCGGCAAAGGCCCCCAACACGCCGAAAATGGCCCCGGATGCCCCTACACATACGCCCCCCCCGCTTATCAGAATCCAGCCCAGTCCACCGATGACTCCGCTGGTAAGAAACAGCAGTACGAAACGCCGCGTTCCCAAGGCTCGTTCCGTCTCCGGACCGATGAAATAGAGAGCGAGGCCGTTGACAAGGATATGCAGGATTCCACCATGCAAGAAGATATAGGTGAGCGGTTGCCATATCAACCCTCTCCGCAGCCCCGGTATGCTGAGTCCGAAGAAAAAACGGAACAATCCGCCTGTCGGGCGTTCCAAAACCATCTGAATGATGAACCCGGCTATCATCAAGCCGAGTATCCACTTGACCCCCGGTGTGATACCGCCACCCCATGGGCTCTGGGCG
>JAOZMZ010000105.1 GCA_029934055.1 Kiritimatiellia bacterium | reverse complement strand
GGATTGAGAAAGTTGCTCCGGGGACAATGGTGAGCATCGAGCGCGGCGGCTTGCGGCGGGAGGAATACTGGGGCCCTGGTAGCCTTTCTCTTGAGGGAAGGAATCCGGGACTCCAGCGTGCGGCACGTGAAGTCGAGGCGCGCTTGCTTGAAATCGTTGACCGCCGGATGATTGCCGACGTTCCTCTGGGCGTCTTCCTGAGCGGTGGGGTGGATTCCGGGGTGGTCGCAGCGCTGGCATCGCAGAAACGGCCGGGGGTACGGGGTTTTCACGTGCGTATTCCCGGCAACGAGGAGGAAGAACATGCGCGGGCATTGGCGGCGACTTTGGGCCTGGAGCTGCATGTGGATACGGTTCCGGAGGCTTCGTGGGGGCTGGTAGAAGCCGTTCAGGACTATTTCAGCGAGCCATTCGCCGATCCTGCCGGAGTAACCAATTATCTCGTAGCGGGCCGTGCGCGGGAGCATGTGAAGGTGATCTTGAGCGGTGACGGCGGCGATGAAATCTTCGCCGGAGGATACGGAGAAACCAAGAGACAGTGTCGTTATGAAGCCGCGGCGCATTATCTGCCGGGGTGGCTGCGCAGGGGACTTTATCACGTCGGACGCCTGGTCGGGCGGCGGGGGGAACGACTGGCGCGGGCCATGGGAGGAGCGCTGGAGCCCCCGTTAGAGAGATATCGCCGCAAGCATGATCCAATCCGGCGTGCGGGGCTGCGTCTTTACAGCCGGCGACTGGAATCTGATCTCGATGGATGGGATGCACTTTCCGTGTATCAGCGTGCCTGGAATGAACTTGAGGGAGCGGGAGCATTGCACCGCATAATGTGGTGTGATATTCGGATGCGCCTGGCGGGAGAATATCTGGTGAAAGTGGATGCGACGAGTATGGCGCATGGGCTCGAGGTGAGGTGTCCATTCCTTGACAGCGGGTTGGTGCGTTATATTTTTTCGTTGGACCCATATCTGCTGGTAAATGTCTTTGCAGAAAAGCGCCTGTTGAAACACCTGTTGGCGAAGCGGGTGTCGGCCCGGCACGTTTATCGCAGGAAGCAGGGTTTCAATATTCCCACCGAGAGACTGATGGGGGGGAAGTGGGGACCTTACGCACGGCGGGTGTTGGAGGGTTCTCTGGAGATGCTGAGCGAGTGGTTTTCGGGGGATGCCCTGAGGAGCATGTGCACCTCGGAATGGTTACGCCCCGGTGAAAAAGAGGCTGTGTGGCGCATGACGTGCTTGGCACTTTGGTTGCGCGGGAAGCGGAAGAGCCTGAGGGGGTGATAGGGACGCGGGCGGGGGAATCTGGAGGACGGTTGAGCCGCGGTTACAGGATAATGCATGTGATACCCTCGCTGGACCTTGGCGGGGCACAGATGGGCGTGGCTGAACTGGCGGCGTGCCAGTCACGGGAGTACGGCCACGACGTTTCTGTCTGTGTGCTGCTGAAGGCGAGTGGGCGGGAGCGCGTGGATTTTACCAGCGGGATAGACGTGATTCATTTGGGCTATGGAGGAATGTTGTCTGATCTGGCCGAGACGTTGCGTTGCGTGCGGATGTTGAGGGGCCTGATCGGACGCAGGGGTGTTGAGATTGTCCATACCCACCTGTGGTTGGCCGATCTTCTCGGCGCTGCCGCGACGGGCAGGAGCGGAGCGGTACAGGTGGTGCATTTGCGGGACACGCGGCCGTGGATGCGGGAACGCTCCGGAAAGGCGCGTCTGCGACGGCTGCTCTTTCGCATGCTGATGGCATATTCCGGCGCCAATTTCATTGCGGTAGCAAAGGCGGTGGCTGAATATGCCGAAAAATCACTGGGCATCCGGAAAGAATTGATGCGCGTGGTGGCTAACGGGGTGGACCTCAAGCGATTCAGGGGGATAGGTCGGCGGCAGAGAGGACCGCAGGGGGTGACAACGATCGGGGCGGCGGGGCGTTTCGTGCCGGAGAAGGGTTTTGAGCATCTTATCCATGCCGT
The DNA here is from genome assembly GCA_029934055.1 of Kiritimatiellia bacterium. GTDB lineage: Bacteria > Verrucomicrobiota > Kiritimatiellia > B70-G9 > B70-G9 > JAOZMZ01. Next base: position 1,576 of record JAOZMZ010000105.1, on the reverse strand, counting down.
GGCGCGGTTGAAGAACAAGGGGCGGCGCGTGCGCTTGTTGCTGGCGGGCTCAGGAGGATTGGAGTCGGCCTATTTCAAGCTGGCCGCGGGGGTCGGCATCGGCGAGGACTTCGGGATCGTCGGCCCGGCGGAGGATATGGCGGATTTTTATGCCGGCTTGGATGTATTTGTTCTGCCGTCCCTGTATGGAGAAGGTATGCCGCGCGTGCTGATTGAGGCCATGGCCCTTGGGGTACCGGTCGTGGCCACGCGGGATGCCGGAATCCCGGAACTGGTACGGGATGGAATTGACGGATTGCTGGTCGAGTCGGGCGACAGCCAGGCGCTCGCCGAGGCGATCGAGGTGATCATCAGTGATCCGCGGCGGGCGCAGGAGATGGTGCGTGAAGCCGGCAGGCGGGTGACCGGGTGTTTCAACGCCGCACGGGTGTGCCGTGAAGTATGCGACGTGTATGACGAACTGATTACCGCCCGCCGGAGGCGGGGAAGGGTGGAATGAGTGGGGTTCGAAGAGAGGTATCCATATGCATCGTGACGCGCGGGCGTCCGGAGGAACTCGCCGTGGCGTTGGATTCGTGCCTGGCCCAGAGGGGAGTGGATTCCGAAATCCTCGTTTACGGCGATGCGCAGGACAGAGAGACGCACGAGTTGGTCAGCAGCAGTTACCCGATGGTGAAGTATTTCGAGGCGCGTGGGAGCGAGGGCATTCCGCAGTTGCGCAACCGTGGGTTCCGTGATGCTGCGGGTGAATATGTATTCTCGCTTGACGACGACGCCTACTATACAAGCCCTGAAACTCTCAGGCGGACGCTGGATGATTTCGCTGCCGCGCCGCGCGCGGCGGTGGTCGCGATGCGGTTTATCGAGCCTTTTGTGCGCGCGAGCGGCACAATGCGCATGCCGCGGCGGCTTGGTGAGGAACAGCTGCCGCGTCTTGCGTCGTATACCGGTTGCGCGCATGCGTGGAGGAGAAGCATAGCCTTGGAATTGGGGGGATACCGGGAATTCCGCAGGCGGTACCACGAGGACCGGGACATGAGCATACGCCTGCTGGAGGCCGGGCACGAGATAGTGCTGGGCTCGGCGGAGGTCGTGGTGCATCTGCACAGCGACAAGGAACGAGTGCCGGCGAATTTTCGTGAAGACGTTGCCAGCTCTCTGCTGGTTGACTATGTCAATATTCCCTCGCCGGCGGTTTACGGCGTGATGCTCGTGCACGCAGTGAAGTTGTTCGCCTATAAGTACCGACGGCGGGACTTTCTGCGGAGGTTATCCTGGATTCTGGCGGGACTCGGCGAATGTCATCGTTTGCGAACCCATCGTGATGCGGTTTCACGGCGGGCCTGGCGTCTTTACAGGATGCTTCCGGGTCACGGGCCTCTGCCTTGGTTGGGGCCGGTACCGCCGCCGTTATTCCAGAATCGGGAATCGCCGCCGGGAAGGGGGGCTGGCTGACGAATGTACTCTAATTATCGAACAAGCTGCCGCAGGGTTTCCGCCGGATGCCGGAATTTCCAATGTGACGGATTCTAATATCAAGTGCAACAGATGTCGAGTTACCCACAGTCGTCCGCTC
>JAOZMZ010000065.1 GCA_029934055.1 Kiritimatiellia bacterium | reverse complement strand
GTTGGTATGCGGGGGATGAGAACCCCCGGAGGGGGTTTGATTACGAGCGGCGAGGTGGCTGCTGCAGCCGCTGCGAGGACGGCGGCCCTGTGGCCGACAATGCGTTTTCCGACTGAAGTCAGAACAATGATGAAAAGGATTCCCATGTAAACCGCTGCTGCTCTGGCCACGGGAGTGGAATGTGTCCGCCCGGTGATTTTCATGGGGAGGGACGTCAGCCAATACATCAGGGGAGGCTTTTCAACACGAACGTGGTTCTCGAACCATGGAATCAACCACTGCCCGCGGTGGACCATGTTCCGTGCCGTAAGGACGACGCGGCATTCCTGTTCACGTTCTATGACTGTTTTGAAAGCACCGGGCAGCAGAATTATCGCGGCCAGACCGGTAACCAAGATGTATTTTTTTCATGACGCATCATAAGACACGGCCCCTCTTCGCAGGTCAAGAGTGTAAGAATATCACCGCAAGATTAGTACGTGCGTCTGACGCGGATCCGATAGAGGCGCATACTGCTTGCGGATGAAGTGTTGTCTGTCACGGTGAGCGTGTGGCTGTAAGAGACGGTGATGTTTGTCAGGTAGGGATGTGTACTGAAGGTGCTCTGGTTCGTGATCGGCTGGTCGCGGTATTCAACCGCGTATGCCCGGCCGGTATAAGCGTACCAGCTCAGTGCAAATGCCTCGGCGCTGTCTCGCGAGATACTGGAAGAAGCGAAAAAGCTGGTGGAAACATTGGGATCGCATCCGGCGGTTATTTCCTCGCCGTCATTCTGTCCGTCGGAATCCGTATCTGCAAGGTAGGGGTCCGTGCCGGTGTTGGTGTCGCTGTGGAATGTTCCCGACCAAGTTTCGTAGCGGTCATAGATTCCGTCGCCGTCCGTGTCGAAGAGAGTGTCGTTGTCGCTGTAGTAGACCGCGTAGGTGGTTCCGGTAACGTATTGATCGGCGCCGCTGAAGATAATCCGGTCGAAACAGCCGAGATAGGTCACGCCCGTTTGTCCCATCTGGAAGTTGACGACGAACCTTTTCACGCGCGACGAGTCAAAGGTCCCGGACGAGCCTACACTATAAAAGTTGTCAAGTGAATTGCTGATAGAATCCCATCCTCCTGTGTTGGCATATGTCTTAGTGTAATGGATGGCGGCCCCATCCGCGTCTTCGAGCTTTATTTCCAAGACACCGGTAAAATCGTTGGTTTCCCGGAAATCGAAAGCGGCGACGATATTACTCCACTCGTCCGTTTGGGATGGGAGGGCCCAGGCCACCGGCCATTCGCGGTACATGCCGAAACCGGAATAGCTGCCAGCATCAGTATAGTTCTCCACGGCCATGAACGCGCTGTTCGTGCCTTCGGAAGAAAGTCCATGAACTCCGCTAGCCCAGATCGTCGGCTGATGGCTTTCGGCGTAGGAATAGGCCGTCCAGGGATCGATTTCGGTCCCGCTGTCGCCACGTGGGCGGTCCTCGAAGCCGTCGGAGAGATCCCGCGGCCCTCCCGGAAACGTCATCGCGGTTGCGCGCCAGTCGTAAACACCGCCGCCGGAATCGAGCGGTACGGTGACGCGAAACGTGTTGCTGTCGGTACCGGTACTGGTGAAGACCGATGTCGAGACCACCGACACGCCGCCTGTCATGAGTTCCAGGGTGATCCGGAACCATTCGTAGTCCGCCAGAGACGGCTCCCAGAGGTCGGCCCGCTCAAGTGGGGTGGGTATTTCCCATGATTCATAGGAAGGCAGTTCCTGCCACTCGACCGTGACGTCGTAGGATTGGCCGGTTCTGACGCCCGCCGGCAGTGAAAGCGGGCGGACGCCCCAGCACATGCGGGTATCGAGATACGTCTCGCTGACGTTCGTGCCGTTGTCTTCGAGCCAGGCGTGGAGGATGTAATTGGTCCCATCCCGGGATGATATGTAGGAATCGTCATGCAGGTCGGCATCGGGCACGGGAACGCGAAGAACGTTGGTGACGATACCGTTCACGGGGCCGGTATTGGTGCTGCCGTACCTTGTCCAGGGAGAATCCTTCTTTTCGAAGGCGAGATTCAGGCTGAGGTCGTCTCCACGGGTGTCGCATCCCAGGGAGACTTCATATCCCCAGCCGTTCGGCCACATGCCGATGGGCTCATTCTTCATCCACACCTTGTAGCGCGACGTATTGGCGAGTGAGGCGCCGGGATCATAGGCATAGAGGAGACGATATTCATCCGGCTGGAACGTAAAATTCAGGATTCCGCCGGAATTCGTTTCCAAGATGCCCGCCGCCGGGCTGAGCTGCTCGATGGTCTTGCCGTAGAGCAGATTCGATGCCGAGACAGTGAAACTGACAGGGTTGGTGCTCTCGTTCAGGAGTGAGAGCAGCACGCTGCCGTTTGAGCAGATGCGGTAGTCGGGTATCACGTAGACGTAGCCGGTTCCGCTTATGTCAACCGCTGGTTGAATGCCGAACCAGTCGCGGAACACCGCCCGGCAATAATCCCAGTGCAGTTGCCAAGGCATCTGTGGCGGTGGCGGCCCGGGTAACGACCAACCCTCTCCTCCGGTTGTGGTATCGCCGAGCGTGAACGTATTGATCGCCGCCTTGGCGGAAGCATGTCCTTTGATATGGAGGGCGGGATTGGTATCCGTGCCGAGACTGTAGGGTATGCGTTGGACTATGGTCGTCCCCGCCACAGCACGGATACCATTCCACACGCGCCAGGTTACAAGATTGGTATATACGTAGCCGTTCGTGAGGGCCCCCAGATCATTGACGTAGATCGTATCCACGCGCGTATACGGTTGGTCCCAATATCCTGAGACACCACCATGCCAGGCATCGGTACATGTGCTTACGTCCAGTCCGAAAATGTCGTTCATACGCGCGGTCCAGTTGGCGTTGGACCAATGGTAGGCGTTGAAGCGGCCCGGTATGTCCCCGTTGGCGTATATGTCGACGCCGGTGGCGAGGACGTTGGTAAGGTTGTTCAGGCGTTCAGGTGACATCTGATAGCAGCGCGAGAGAACCAGGGCGCGGGCATTGGAATAGGCGCCGGAGTCGAAAGCTTCCTCATCCATGAAGCCGGGTTCGTACCCGAGGCGTTTGAGTCCGCCCCAGAGCATACAGTTTTCCTGATTGGCCCGCGGCCATCCCATGTCGGCATCGTTTCCCCAATAGAACAGGACGTCATATGTCGGGTTGGATGATCCGCCGAAGAGAGAATCGACATTGACTTGTTCCATGCGCCGGAATGTTTCGAGGATGTTCCAATAGACCGGCTTGACGATTCGGTTGGTTCCCACTACGCCGAAGCCCTGTTCACGGGTTTGCGGCATGGGACGATCGTTCCAGGTGAAGATGTGAACTCCGATTGCGCCGGCCATGATGGCTTCCCATACCTGGCCGGGAAGCGCGTCGGGCTGCCGTTCGGCGGCTCCCGGAAACAGGTCTTCGGTGCTGCTGTGTCCGGTCTCGGTAACCAGGACCGGCAGGCCGGACTGATCCTGGTACTTGGTGATGCCGAACTGGGCGCTACGCAGTTCATTACCCTCGAGCGCCCAGGCGTAGTTGTTGATGGCCCAGAAATCCAGCGGGGCTCCGGCTGTCTGGCATTCTTCCACGATGGTTTCGGCGTCCTCGCAGGTATTGTTGGCGTCGAATCCGTTATAGATGCCGCCGACCATCGAGTATGAGATGAGGTGATTCGTATCGGCCTGCCGGGCGGCCACTGCGCCGAGGGCGACGAAAGACCCGATGCTGTGTTTGCGCCATTGAATGAGGTCGTGGTAGCCGGGATCATGGCGGTCGGCCGGATAGTTGGTGGCCATTACAACGTCCGCGAAAGAAGAATATGATGTGCCCCAGTTGGAATTCAGGGCGGAGATTGAACCGGCGTAATAGTTTGAAAGCCAGTTGCGGAAGGATGCCTGCGACACGCTGTCATATCCTACGAAAAGGTGCGGGTCGTCGGTTTCCCAAAGGTCGAAATAGGCATATTCGTTCCCCAGAATCCAGGCCGCCACAGCGGGGCTGTCCTTGTAGCGGGAAGTAACCCGGCTTATGAAGTCGGTATAGGCGGCGCGCGCCGACTCGTTTTCGTAGGTCAGGACTGCGGAGCGGTCGCCGTTCTGCTTGACGGCAAGCAGATTGGTCGGGAACCACGCCGGAGGGTACTGGTAGCCGATCAAAGGAAAGATATGCAGGCCGAGTTTTTCTGCGGTACTGATGATATGGTCTGTCCGCGTCCAGTCGAAGACATTGTCATTGGTTTCGATTTCTCCCCAGGTGAAATCGACGCGCAGTGAATCGGCGTGGATCTTTTTCATTTCCAGCATGTCGTATTCGATTTGTGCAGGTGTTTGAGTTGCAAAGACGGCGGAATTGATCGTTTGGTAAGCAAAGCCGTGGGGGATCCAGTAGTTACTGGTGACAGGGTCCCAGAAATAGCCGTTGTGCATGCTGATGAACTGAGCGGAGGCGGCTGTACCTAGAACAGCGAGCAGCACCGAGGTAATCGTAAGGGTGACCGCTTTCATTTTTTTTCTCCTTTGGCCGAAAACGGCCGTACGACGGACTCACGTACGACCAGACGTGTCGGCAACAGGGTTACCGTGGGAACGTGGTTATGGCGCCCGATATTCTCCGTGAGGCGTGCGACGGCCTCGCGTGCGATGGCGTCTTTCTCGACGTGAACGGTGGTCAAGGGCGGGTGGGTGAGTGCGGACCATGAGATGTCATCAAATCCGATAAAAGAAATATCCTGTGGAACATGCAGCTTGGTATGTTGGTAGAGGGCCCTCAGCGCGCCGGATGCCATTTCGTCGTTGAAGAAAAAGACAGCCGTAGGTCTGGGGCTGATGGCGATCAATTGGAGAAAGGCACGGTAGCCGCCGGCGGGGGAGAAATCGCTTTCGATGACGGGAATGGAATCCGGATCCAGTCCGGCTTCGAGTGCGGCGGTCCGCGCGCCGTTGAGCCGTTCGCGGGTTACGGTCCAGTTGTGGGGTCCGGTGACAAACGCTAGTTTCCTATGGCCGAGTGAAAGCAGATGCTGAACGGCGATATGCCCACCGCCTTCGTTGTCAACGATAATCGAGTCGGCGTTGGGAGCATGCACTCGATCATCGATGGCGACACATTTGAGGCCGCTGGCGATAAGGCTGTGGAGCGGTTCAATCCCGGTAGGCCCGACGATGATAGCGCCGTCGATTCCGGACTCACGGATCATAGTGCGGATTTGTGCGGGGCTTGTATTTGGGACCGAGTACAGAATGAGATTTGCGTTGAAGTTACGGAGATTGTCGCGTACGGCGTCGAGAATTTCGGTATAGAATCGACCTGTCAGCCCCCTGTCACTGATGGCGGATATCCAGACGATATTGAATGTGCCGCGCTTGCGGACGTTGAAAGCGATATGGCCGTCGGTGACGAAACTTCCCTTGGCGGGGATCGTATAGATGAGACCAGCCGCGGCGAGTTCAGCGATTGCCTGACGGACGGTAGCCTTGTTGATGTTGTGTTTACGCGCCAGTTCGTTGAGGGAGGGAATAGGGTCACCGGGTTTGAGTTGTCCTTCTTCTATTTGGCGGCGGATGATTTCGGCGAGTTGGTGATAAAGGAATCCGGGTTTATTGTTTTTGGGATCGAGGATTCTGGCGCGGCCGGGATTACCGTTCCCTGTTGTATTCATGCTACTGCCTTCTGTTTTTCGCCGCCAACCTCAAACCGTACCGTACTATACCGGTATGCTTTGTCTATGTTAAATTTGGTCGCCATGCCCTGAGGCGTGGTTTATTGAATTCAATTTTCTGGAAGAAACACGTTGTCATGGTGGAAGGGCTGTATTATCAATTGCCGGATCACGAATTTCCGGTTGCAGGGAGCGCTTTCAGCAGGAAGCAACTTGTGTGGGGTTGGATGGAGGATAGTGATTTGCCATGAAAAAGAGGCTGTTTGCGAATAAATACGGTTATTTTGACGCTGAAAACGGTGAATATGTCATCGTTCGCCCGGATACGCCACGGCCGTGGGTCAATGTGATTTCCAACGGAAATTACGGAATGGTCATTTCACAGGCAGGCAGCGGATATTCCTGGCTGGAGCATGCCCAGTTGAACAGGATAACCCGTTGGGATCAGGATTTGACGCGGGACAATTGGGGCAAGTACATCTACGTCAGGGATGAAGAAGACGGCCGCTTCTGGTCGGTCACGCCGGTCCCGGCCGGGAGTGGAATCAGGGGGTATAGATGCCGGCATGGTCAGGGATACAGCGTCATCTCGGGTCGGCGTAGTGGTATCCATACTACACTGACGGTATTCGTTGACAGGGCGCGGCAGGTTGAAGTCTGGCTCCTGGAGATTGAGAACCGCACGGACCGCCGTCGGAGATTGAGCCTGTTTACATATCTGGAGTGGTGTCTGGGGGTCGCTCCCGATTCCGCTCGAGAGTTTGAAAAACTGTTCATCAGCACGGAATTCGACTCTTCCAAAGGGGTGCTGTTTGCCGAAAAGCTGCGCTGGGGCATTCCGGATCCAAGTGGCAGGCCATGGGCGCGGCCGTACGAATACACGGGTTTTCATGCAGCGGTGCCTTCTCCGGTTGGTTTTGACAGTGATCAGGAAGCCTTTCTGGGCCGTCTGGGTGAACTGTCTGGACCGCAGGCGCTGAAGCGCGGAAGTCTGCAAGGACTGCAGGGCCGCTGGACGGATGGAGTAGGTTCCCTACATTGTCGCGTGAATTTGGCTCCCGGCGGTCGAAAAGAAGTAGTCTTCCTGCTGGGAGCTGCGTCCAGTCGCAGGGAAGCGGAAGAAATAGTCACCCATTACCGTCACCGCGGCAGCGCGCGCAGGGAACTGAAGCTGGCTCGCATGGATTGGACCCAGCGCCTTGGGCGGGTACGGGTGCATACGCCGGACCCGTCCCTGGATTTGTTGGTCAACCGCTGGCTGCCGTATCAGGCGATATCATGTCGGCTGTGGGGACGTTCCGCCTACTATCAGACGGGCGGTGCCTACGGATACCGTGACCAGTTGCAGGACAGCTTGGCGGCTCTTCCCTTGCAACCGGAGCTTTGCCGGGATCATATTCGAAAAGCGGCGGCACACCAGTTTCGGGACGGCAGTACCTTGCACTGGTGGCACCCGATTACCGATGATGGATCGAAAAAGAAGAACAGTGATGACTTGCTATGGTTGCCCTTCATCACCGCCCAGTATCTCAAGGAGACCGGGGAGACGGCCTTTCTGCGGGAGCGGGTATCATTCTACGACCGGGGGAAGGCCAGTATTCGGGATCACTGCGAAGCGGCCATCGGACAAGTTCTCGGGCGTCTTAGCAGGCGCGGCCTTCCGATAATGATCGAGGGCGATTGGAATGACGGGCTTTCATGTATTGGTTACGATGGGCCGGCAGAGTCGGTCTGGCTGGGCGAGTTCCTGTATGCTGTACTGGTGGAGTGGATTGCTGTTCTGGAGTATGCGGGCGGGCGGAGTGCGGAGGGGCGTATCACGGAATACCGTCGGGCGGCGCAGCGACTCAAGGAGGCGATCAACAAGCATGCGTGGGATGGTGAATGGTACCTGCGTGCGTTGACCTCTGGTGGCGTTCTCGGCTCGCGTCGTTCGAGGGTCGCGAAGATATTCCTGAATTCTCAGACGTGGGCTATGCTGTATGACGTTGTTCCTGCTGACCGGATCGGCAGGGTGCGGAAGGCGCTGGCGAAGCACCTGTATCGCGAGTATGGTCCGCTGCTGTTCACTCCGGCGTTTGACACGCCCGATCCAGGCATAGGCCATTTGAGTCAGTATGCTCCCGGCGTAAGGGAGAATGGCGGTCTTTACACGCATGCCGGCTGTTGGGCGGTGATGGCGGAATGCGCCGCGGGGAATGGCGATACCGCCTACCGGATCATGTCGAGTTTCAATCCGATCAAAAGAGGAGCGGACCCCGATCTGTATCGTGCTGAGCCCTACGTTACGCCGGGTAATGTTGATGGACCAGAGTCGCCTTTCTTCGGCCGCGGAGGTTGGACGTGGTACACGGGCTCTGCGGCATGGCTGTACCGGGCAGTGCTGGACTACATTCTTGGTGTCCGACCCAGCTTCCACGGCCTAGAAATAATTCCCGCGCCGCCCGCCGGGTGGCGGAATTACTTCGTTGCCAGGAGGTTCCGAGGAACCGATTACGAGATCAATGTGCACGTGAATGCGAAGAGGCAGGGGGAGGTACGGCTGGTGATAGAGGGCGAAGAGCTGTCCGGTAACGTGATTCCGGTGAGGCGCGCCTCTGGACGTGTGCGGGTAGAGGCCTGGGTGTAGAGGCGTGGTATTTGGTGGTGAGCAGCAATTATGGTTGTCATGCGCCGGCGAGGTGTTAGGGTAATTCCCTGTCTGGAGAAACAAGCTCAGGGAGGAGCGTTGCGATGAACAGGATCAGCTGGCTGGCAATCGGATTGATTGTTGCGTGTATTGGACTTGTGGGGACTGGGGCGCAGGCTGCTGAAGACCTTTTTGAGAAGGCTCCGTGGTCACTCAGTATCGGTGGTGGACGGATAAACTACGAAGGCGACGAGCAGGTGAAGGATGGGGAATTCATCGCCCTGCGGTTGGGATATGATTTTTCTCCACGCTGGACGTTTGAAGGCGAGCTGAATTTCATGCCACATCTTGAGCCCCAGGAATTCAATGATCCACGAAGGGAGCCTTTGGATGACAGCACGTGGGCGTTACGACTGGGTTTGAATGTGCTGTATCACCTGCGTAATGTCGAGGATCTGCACTTTGATCCTTATTTGTCGCTGGGTTCCGGATTTATCTATTATGAGGAAGACCTCGAGGACGGCCACAACGACTTTTTCGTGGTTGGAGGCGGGGGCCTGTTTGTTCACTTCAATGATGAGTGGGCAATCCGCGGGGATGTGGAATTTGGGCTGGCAGGGCCGGACACTGAATTCAACAGCCTGATAAGCGCGGCGGTCAATTGGCGCTGGGGGGCGCATGTGAAGCCGGTTTACGCGGTAGCCGGGGGGGATGTTGACAGCGACGGGGATGGGCTGCTGGATTCGCGCGAAGCGGACTTGGGCACGGATCCTTACAATCCTGACACCGACGAAGACGGCTTGTCGGACGGCGAGGAAGTTGAGCACTACCATACCGATCCTCTGAACCCGGACAGTGATCTGGATGCTCTCAAGGACGGCGCCGAAGCACTGACGTACAATACGGATCCATTGAATCGCGATACCGACGGCGGAGGGGTCGCAGATGGGCATGAGGTTATTGAGGATCACACAAACCCACTGGATCCGTCCGATGATTTGCAACTGTTCACGTTGAATATCGAATTCGATTATGACAAAGCCGACATTCGTCCTGAGTACTACGACCAGCTTGATGTGATCGTGAAAGTGCTTCAGAGGGACCCGGCGGCCACAGCCCGCATAGAGGGACATGCCGACAAGCGGCCAAAGTCTTCGCGTAAGTACAATCTGCGACTGTCAGAGCGGCGGGCGAAGGCGGTATACGATTATCTTGTTGATGTGGGTGGAATCGATCCGGCACGTCTGACTTACAAGGGATATGGTTTCGACCGCCCGGTGGCCCCAAACGATACCGAGGAACACATGCAGAAAAACCGGCGCGTTGAAGTTTATATCCGCCCGGGTTCACAGCAGGAGGGGGCATCCGGAGCGGAGGAGTCCGCGCCGGTGAAATAGAGAAGTCGGATTGCGGAACGCCGAGACGTGGCACCGATTCATGAATACACGGCGGTTGACCCCGCGAAGGCTTGTGACTATTGCCGCGGAACCTTTGAGCAGCTTGAACGGCCTGGTGCACCCCCATTGAAAAGGTGTCCACGTTGTGGCACAAAGGTCCGGCGGGTGATTTCGAACGTATCCATAGGATACTCGAAGAGTGGGTTGGATGATCGTGCCAAGGCGGCCGGATTTCACAAACTGAAGCGTCTCGGCCGGGGGGAATACGAGAAGCAATATTGACCGCTGTCGCCGTTTGATCTTCTGGCATGAGCGCAGGGTAGCGCGCACGCCTCAGGGAATAGCCCGGCATCGTCGCAGGCGGGCGATAAACATGCCGTCTCCGGGTCCCTCCCACGGATTGATCCAACAGAGGTGTGATGTGGATGCTTTGCCAAGCGGGTGGTTGAACGGAAAGGCTTCAAATTCCGGATGGGTGAGAAGGAAACGGTTTATTACTTCATCAGTCTCGCGGTATGTGAGGGTGCACACCGCATAGATCAATCTACCCCCGGGGCGGACCGCAGCAGCAACATTGTTCAGAAGCTGAAGTTGTAGACTGGCATAGTGGACGATATCGGAGCCTTGCGTACGCCAACGGGCGTCCGGATTACGGGACCAGGTTCCGATGGATGAGCAAGGAGCATCGAGAAGCACACCGTCGTAGAAATTTCGTGGTACGGTACAACTCGTTGCGTCCGCCCGGTGGGGATGAATGATCGTCTCCATCCCCCAGCGGCGGGTGCGGCGGACGAGATGTTCCAGAGCACTGGTTCGAATATCGGTGGCGGTTATGTGCCCCCTTGAATGCATGATATCAGCGAGGTGAAGCGCCTTGCCACCGGCTCCGGCACAGACGTCCCACCAGTTTTCGCCGGGAAGAGGAGCGCATACCAGGGCGACAGCCTGGGATGCCAGGTCCTGTATCTCCCATGGATGAGCATATTCTTGGGCCGACAGATGGAGCGGCCCTTTGACTCCCAGCGCGTCCGGCAGCGAAGAATGGCGAAGCAGAGGACTGTATTTTTTTTGTAAGATGCTGGCTAACTCGTCGGCCCGGGAATGTTGACACCGTATCCAGACCGGCGGTCTGTGCTGGAAAGCTTCCACCAGGCGCAGGAAATATTTGTCGGCAGATACAACGTCGTCATGCGGGATGATTTCATCCGGCAGCCACCCGGGGACCAGTTCAGACGGTTGTGGCGGTGAGGGCAGCCGAAGATATTCCTTGAGTGCGGCCGATTTTTCGCTGACAGATACGCTTCCCAGCGGGGGAATTCCCGGCGCGGGGGACCTTGTCATGCTGCTGAGGGGAGTGGTTAACGGATAGGCTCCGGATGAATCGAGAGAGAGTGAGAGCAGGCATTGCATTGGAACGTCACCCGGGAAGAGGGCGCGGGTCCACCCGAGCCAGCGGAAATACGAAAAAACGGCGTCGGCCAGGACACGGCGGTCGCGTGATCCATAGTGGTGGTGCTTTCGGAAAAATTTGTGGAGGGTCTTATCGAGTGGACGCCTGCGGTCTATCACCTCTGCCTTGAGGATAGGTATGGAATTGACCAGGGCCCGCGCTTGTGAGGCGAGGACGTCGGCTTCCCGCATATTTTCATGGCCAGACCTGTTCGTCTTCATTCCGGCTTTTCCAAAACGTGCTACCGGCAGAACTAACACGGATGCCTGCGGTCAAAAAGTCTTTTCAAAAGAGGATACTTCGGTTATTGGATTGCGTTTCGGTCCGCACTGTGGAGGAAGATATACGTTCGGGACGTAGCTGGTCCCGTGGTGGAATGGAGTTGATACAAGATGGCTTCCAAGAGAAAGAAGCGTGCTGCTGACTACGTCGTCAAGGATATCAGGCTGGCCGGGTTCGGGCGCAAGGAGATGGAATTGTCGCGCCCCGAGATGCCGGGGCTGGTTGCATTGCAGGAGAAATACGCCGCCGAAAAGCCGTTACGTGGGGCGCGGATCACCGGCTCGTTGCACATGACGATTCAGACTGCGATGCTTATGGAAACTTTACGGGTTTTGGGGGCGCGCGTGCGCTGGGCCAGTTGCAACATTTTTTCCACACAGGATCATGCGGCGGCCGCGGTGGCGGATTCCGGCACGCCGGTTTTCGCCTACAAAGGTGAATCGTTGCGCGAGTATTGGGAGTTTACCGACAGGGCTCTGGACTGGGGAGACGGGCGCGGTCCGAATCTGATTGTAGACGATGGTGGTGATGCGACGCTTTTTGTACATCTGGGATACTGGGCCGAGGAGAACCCTGCGGTGCTCGACAAGAAGCCGACCAGCGAGGATGAGCGCTATCTATTCCGGCAATTGAAAAAATCGTTGAGGCGTGATCCGGAGCGTTTCCATCGTATCGTTCCGCATATCAGGGGAGTCAGCGAGGAGACCACTACGGGAGTGCACCGACTGTACAAGATGGCGGAGCGTGGCGAGCTCCTTTTCCCAGCATTCAACGTCAATGACTCAGTCACCAAATCCAAGTTCGACAATATTTACGGGTGCCGGCATTCGGTTGTTGATGGAATCATGCGGGCGACTGATGTTTTGATCGCCGGAAAGGTGGCTGTAGTGGCCGGTTACGGCGATGTCGGCAAGGGATGTTGTCAGGCATTGCGCGGGCAGGGGGCCAGGGTCATCGTCACCGAAGTGGATCCCATCTGTGCATTGCAGGCCTCCATGGAGGGCTACGAGGTCATGCCCATGGACGAGGCCTGTATGATAGGTGATATATTTGTTACTGCTACGGGATGTTGCGATGTGATTACAGAGCGGCATATGCGCAAAATGAAGGACATGGCGATCGTCTGCAACATCGGGCACTTTGACAGCGAAATACAGGTGGACGCCCTACGGAAGTATACCTGGGAAAACATCAAGCCCCAGGTGGACCGGATTATTTTCCCTTCCGGGAGGAGCATCATCCTCTTGGCCGAAGGACGGTTGGTGAATCTTGGTTGTGCAACGGGCCATCCGAGTTTCGTAATGTCCAACAGCTTCAGCAACCAAGTTTTGGCGCAGATTGAATTGTTCACGCGGTATGGGGAGTATGATGTGGGGGTTCATACACTTCCCAAGAAGCTCGATGAAGAGGTTGCGCGTCTGCATTTGGAGAAGCTGGGCGTGCGTCTTGATAAATTGAGTCGCAAACAGGCGGCATATTTGGGTATTCCACAGCGAGGTCCTTTCAAGCCGCCGCACTACCGATATTAGTGCCATTCCGTTGTCAGCAGGACATAAAGGGGTGGATTTTCTTGACCTGTACGGCGTTGGACTATTGCCTGTGCAGGAGGCCTTTTCCGGCGTGGTTTGCATTCATACGAGCGATTTTTCTTTTCGTGGAGGCTGTTTTCGTGTCATAGATTTAACTTATGATTGATACTGATGGTATTTTTGGATTCCGCCGGACCTTGGTGGGCGGTTTTCTCTTTCTTTTCCTATTCTTCCCGAATCTTGTCAGGGGCGGTGTCATCTCCGGTGATTTTTCGGGGTGGTATGCTAGCCCGCATTTCCCATGAGAGGGGAGAAGGGCCTGCGGATAGACGCGGATAGGAAGTAAAGACGCTTTCGGACGGTCAGATGGGGGAAGTTTACGTTCTCCGGACAGACCACCCCCTTACCCCCACTTCTTTCGGG
>JAOZMZ010000064.1 GCA_029934055.1 Kiritimatiellia bacterium | reverse complement strand
AGCCACGGAAATGATGTTTTTCAGGCGGAAGGCCGTCGGCATTCCGCTGGCGCGGTCGTTGTTGAAAACTTTCACTTCCAAAAAACTCGTGCCGGGCTCGCTGAGGACGTCGCAAAGCAGTTCGGCCTGATAGCCCAACCCATAGGCATGCTGTCGGTGACGGAGAACATTTTCTCTGCGGTGCAGTACGAATCCGTTGAAGTAACGGATGTTATGTCCGCTCAGGAGACGAACGAGCGCCGCAAACTGAATCGATATCAGCCGCCTGATGAAAGTGCGGTTGTCTCCGTTGAAGCGCAGGTCGAAGAGACGCGTATCGAAGTAGGGTATGATAACGTCGGCCTTGCCCATCAGGTTGAACACCCGCCGCAAAGCCTCTACCGGCTCGGCGTTGTCGCCGAAGACAACGATGAAATACTCTCCCTTACCCCGCTCCGCGGCCCTGAAATAATTGACGCCGATGCCTTGATTCCGCTCGTTGCGGATAAGATGGAAACGCCCCGTAAGTCCATTGCGCTCAATGTAGTCTTCGACGACCTCCGCCGTCCGGTCCCGGGAAGCGTCGTCGTAGATCAGGACTTCGTAGCTGAAGTCGAAAGAGTCGGCCGCCTGCCGGATGGTATCCAGCGTTCGCGTGATCAGGGCTTCTTCATTGAAGGCCGGCACGAAGATCGTCAGATCGATATCCTCGTTTTCCGTCCCGGTATTCAGTTGAGGTGCCTCCGTGAGCATTGTCGGCCAAGAGTTTGCATGCACCGGCGGCTTCATCAAGCAAAAAGACTGCTGGCATGCCACCGGGTGGTATAATATCCTTCGCATTCCGTCAGGGTTGATTGCGAGATGGGAATCCGTCTGATGGAATGTCGACTTTGCAGAGCGACGGCGATGACCGATTTGATCGATTTCGGACCCCAACCGGTCTGCAGTCATTACTTGACCGATCCATCCTCCGAGGAGCCACTCTTTCCCCTTGCCGTTAAGCAATGCCGCGCCTGTGGTCTTGTCCAGCTTGAAAACACCGTGGCGGCCGATCAACTTGCGCCGCCCTACGACTGGATTCGTTATAATGAACCGGAAGGACATCTCGATCGTACGGTCGCCGAAATAGCCGGAATCATCGCCCCCCTGAGAGGGAAGCATGTCACCGGACTGAGTTCCAAAGACGCCTCCACGTTGCAACGTCTCCACAAGCTGGGGGCGCTTACCTACCTCCTCGATCCCCAGAAAGACCTTGCATGTCCCCCGGGGCGGTCCGGCGTGGAAAGCGTCCAGGCCGCGGTCAGTCCCGCCGGAATCCGGGATACTGTCGAGCAACGGGGCCGGGCCGACCTGGTGGTCGCCCGTCACATTCTCGAACATGCCCACGACCTGAAAACATTCGCAGCAGGAGTACGCGAGTTGGCGGAATCCACCGGGCACGTGCTTTTCGAAGTCCCCGACAGCACCGCCGCCTTGGAAAACGGCGACTATACCTGTATCTGGGAAGATCACGTGGTCTACTTCACCCCCCAGACATTCAGGACGGCGATCGGCATGCTCGGATTGGAACTCGAAAGGATTCTGGAATACCCGTATCCTCTCGAAAATTCTCTGGTGGCCGTCGCAAGCGTGCAAGGGCGCCCTGGCACAGCCGAGGCGGCCGGCGACCTGAAGGGAGAACTCGAACGGGCCCGCAGATTTGCCGAAGGATTCGCCGCGCGCCGTTCCGCCGTCCGGGGTTTTCTCGAAAAACAACGCTGCAAAGGGCGCTTGGCTGTGTTCGGCGCGGGACACCGAGCCGCCAAGTTCATCAACTTTTTCGACGTCGCCGACCTGCTGGAGTTCGTTGTCGACGACCACCCCCAAAAGGCCGGCCTGTACATGCCGGGATCACACCTGCCGATAGTTCCTTCATCCCGCCTCCTTGAGGACGATATCGCAATCTGCCTTCTCAGTCTCAATCCCGAAAGCGAAATGCGCGTAATGGAAAAATTCTCCGCCTATCGCCGCCGCGGGGGTGAATTCCTCTCCATTTTCCCGGGAACACCGCACGCCATTCCAGTGGAGGAAACATGAAATTGGAACACAGCAAACCGGGCGTCTACGTCACCAGTGAAGAAGTCATCGTGGTTACGCAAGAGATACTGCACTCACTGCGAAAGGAGGCGCCCACTTCCATCCGGCGACGTGTTCGTTTCTGCGCCCACCCGGATGACCGCGCACCGGTCCAGGAAATGATCGTCGCCATGGACCGCGACACCTATGTCGCGCCCCACGCGCATCCCGGTAAAAGCGAATCTTTCCATGTGATCGAAGGCGAGGCCAACGTGGTGCTTTTCGATGAAAGCGGCTCTATCAGCCGCGTGGTGCCAATGGGCCCCGCCGCCTCCGGAAAGGCCTTCTATTACCGCATCAACACGCCGCTGCTGCATACCGTAGTCGTCGAATCCGATCTGTTTATCTTTCATGAAACGACTTCCGGTCCGTTTGTCGAAGGCGATGCAACGGTGCCTCCGTGGGCGCCCCCTGAGGACGACCGGGCCGCCGGACTCGAATACGTGGCGAAACTGCGCAGCATGATCGCCGCATATCTCGCCCGGCAAGGACGGGGATGATCGGACCATGCGATTCATTTTCATCGGCGCATCCGGATTCGTGGGGCGGCACGCCATGGCCCACGCCGCCGCCCGGGGACATGAAGTCATCGGAACCCAATCAGCCGCCCGGCACCCGAACTTGCTGAAATTCAATCTTCTCGAAGACCGTCTCCCGGAAGTTCTGGGAAAGCGGTGGCGCGATTCGGATACACCGGTCTACGGCGTTGTCTGTGCCTCAGTACGCCAGATCGACCGTTGTTTCCGGGAAAGAGAACGGACCCGTCCGATCAATGTGGAAAAAACCATTCTGGCGATTCATGACCTCCTCGATCTGGGATTTCGGGCCGTCTTTCTCTCGACCAGCTATGTGTTTTCAGGCCGACGCGGCAACTATTCCGAAAATGATCAACGTGACCCGATTTGCGAATACGGACGCCAAAAGGCCGCCGTGGAGGAATACCTCACAACCAAATTGCCGCAGGCCCTGATTCTCCGCCTCGATAAGATTGTGGGCGATGATCCTGCCGAGGAACACCTCTTCACCGAGTGGCTGCGATGGATTCGGTCAGGCAGACCGATCACATGCATCGCCGGGCAGAAGATGTGCCCCACGCTGGTGGATGATATCGCCCGCGCGCTGGTGACGGCTTGTGAAAAAGGCCTGCAGGGGCTCTACAACACAGCGAACCCGCAATCCATTGAACGCGAGGAATTGGCGCGCCAATTCGTGGATATCCTCGGGAAACAGGCCGAAATCATCCCGCGGCCTCAATCATTTTTCAATTTCCTGGATCCGCGCCCGATGGACACCACCCTCGACTCATCCCGTTTCATCCAAGCCACCGGGATGCAATTCACTCCCATGAAGAAAGTGATCGAGGTCTTTGCGCGTAAGGCGGGCCTTCAACCCCGCCCGGCGTGAAGCTGCGCGTCTCTTTCCGCGGCAACCGTGAGGCGAACGCCATCCGGCAAGGGCGTAAAGGTCATTCCCGGGACCACCGCATACAGGCGGTCGGCCCGGAAAACGTTGTCCACTTTCCTGCGGGTACGCGGCCGCGACCTCACCGTGACTCTCTCACCGATAGCACCTTCAACGGCGGCAAGCACCTCGCGGAAATCATGGCTTTGTCCTGAGGCGGCGTTCAAGACGCCGCTGAATCCGCTGAATGCCACCTCGTAGAGCAGACGCGCCAGGTCGCCGACATACAAAAATTCCCTGAGCTCGTCACCTTCCCCCCAAAGCGTGATCGTGCCGCCCTCCAACGCGGTCTTGATGAACCCCGCCGGCCCGTAGCTGCGGGACTCGTCTCCCGGCCCGTAGACCAGCGGCGGGCGCAGACAAACCAGTGGAATCCCTTTTTCCCGCTCGAGCTTGCGGAAAATGCATTCCGAGGCGAATTTGGCGATCCCGTAATACGACATCGGATTGACGGGCGTCTCTTCGGTAATTGCGGTGTTATGAACTTCTTCTCCATAAACCGCCGCGGAACTGATGAATACCAGGCGCCCCGCGGGATGTTCCGAAAGTATACGGGCAAGATTTGTCGCCATTGCCATATTGCGTTGAAAGATATCTTCACTGTCACCGAGTTGACGCTTTATTCCGGAAAGCATCACCACTACCGTGTCACGGTCGATTTCTCCCGCCAGGCGTACTGCCTCATCCGTGCGGGTCAAGTCCATTTCCGGCAGCGCGTGCAGTATCAAGCGTCGTCCGGGAGAGTGACGATGGAAATATTCGACCAGATGACGGCCGATGAATCCTGAATGTCCCAGGATCATGACCTTGCCGGGTGCCGACATCAGGATCCTCCCTCCATATGAATCATGCAACGCCCGGCGACAGCGCCGCTGCGCATATCCGCGATGGCCTCGTTGATTTGATCCAGCGAGTAACGCGCACCGACCAGGGGCTTGAGATCAAGAAGACCCTTGCGAACCATATCCACGTAGCGCGGTATATCCCTGTCCGGCTCGGCTTCGCCGCCGTGCGATCCGGTCAGCACCTTGCCGAAATGCAGGGGGAGCGTGTAGATACAGGCCTTGTGTCCTTTCGGCGGCACGCCCACCAGGATCGTGCGCCCACGGGCGGCGCTGAGTTCGTAGGCGGCCTCGATCAGCTCCACCCGCCCCGTATTTTCAACCGCCACGTCGACGCCGGCGTTTCCGACAATCTCCCGGACGGCATCCTTCAAGCCGGTTTTTTTCGTGTTGATGCAGTGAGTCGCGCCGAGGGCCGCCGCCAATTCGAGGCGGTTGTCATGGATATCCACTGCTATCACCGGTGAGGCTCCGGTCAGCACTGCGGCCTGAATCATACTAAGGCCGATACCGCCGGCACCCAGGATCAGAATCGATTCCCCCCGGCGCAGACGGGCATTATTATGGACCACGCCGAAGGCCGTAGTAACGGCGCAACCCATCAGGGCTCCGTATTCCAGATCAAAATCCTGCGGAACGACCGTGACCCGGTTTTCGGAAACCAGCGCAAGTTCATTGAAGGTCGTCACCCAGCCGGCGTTGACTTTGCCGTGGGCGGCGGACTCGTACTGCGGCGGCGAGCCTTCCAAGCCGCTGCCGGGACGCCAGTGGAGGACGACGCGGTCTCCAGGGGAAACAGTCGTCACGCCGTTCCCGCATTCCAAGACAGTTCCACAGCCCTCATGTCCCAGGAGATGCGGCAAATAGCGGTCAGGCCCCTTGACTCCGTCGATTTCGCCCAATTGCGACCCGCAAATGCCGCTGCAGAGTACGCGTACGAGAACCTGTCCCCGCCCGGGGGACGGCACCTCGATTTCATCCAATTCCAGGGGCTGATGTTGTTCAACCAGAATTGCCGCACGTGATTTCATCGGATCGATCCGTCTCCGGCAAGTACGCGGCTGACCAAAAACTACTCAAAAAAGATGAACGAATAATCTCCGGTATAGCCGGCCATTTCGAACCACCACTTCCACTCTTTCGGCGTACAGAACATCTCGCAGGTAAACTGCCAATAGAGCAAGTTCACCTTTTCCTCTTCGTTGCGGTAGGACTCGACGCAAATATATTTGTCGCGGCGGGCGACGCGTTCGATTTCCTTCAGGGCGGCGAAACAATCATAGCAATAGAGATTATGCAAAGTATTTATGGAGACGACCAAATCGAAGCTCTGATCCTCAAACGGCAGCTTGTTGGCGTTCGCAACCTGAACGCGGTCTCGTATTTCCTCCTTGGCGTGCTCTATGGCATACTGGGAAATATCGATGCCGCTGACCTCCACGCCGGGCACCGCTTGGGTGAAGTCGTACAACAAGAACCCCTTTCCACAGCCGACGTCCAGAATGCGATCTCCCGGTTTCAGGCCGTAGTGTTCCGCCATGGCGCGGGCGACTTTCAGCCAGCGTCCGTCATAGTAGTATCCCCCGTATCCCGTTGATCGGTCGCCGTCCCAGTATTCCCGGCCGTATTGCTTGGCGATCTTGGCCACCTCGGCCTTGGGCCGTTCGAGCACGCGGGCAACGTAATCACGCTTGGTGCTCTTATGCACCGCCGAAAGAAAATCGATGTAGGGCATCGGGCACCTTCCTTTCCTAGCCGACCTCTCGGAGTTTCTTCAGAATCCCTGCTGCCATCACATCCGGAACCAGCCCGTAATGCAAGCGGGCATATTCCTGGTCGCCGGCGAGATGAAAGAATTCGTCCGGCAGCCCGAAACGCAGCAATAGGGCTCTCTGTGGGGCATGATCGGCCAACCATTCGGCCACACCCCCACCAAGCCCACCGATGAGGCCGTGTTCTTCCATGCTTACAACCAGCTTATAGCTCTGGAAAACATCCTCCAACATCGTCGTATCGAGCGGCTTGACGGTATGCATGCTCACAACCCGCGCAGCAACCCCTTTGCCGGCGAGCAAATCGGCGGTCGCCAGGGCGGTCGGAAGGATGACGCCCGTCGCCAAAATGCACACGTCGGTGCCTTCACGCAATATTATGCCGCGCCCGATCGTCAGTTCCGGTACCGCCTGATGCACGCGCGGTTCGTTTTTCTTGCCCAGTCTGATGTACACCGGTCCACTGCGACGCAGGGCGGCCCGCAGGGCGGCCCGCACTTCCAGCGCGTCTCCAGGGCATACGACCGCCATGTTCGGGAAGAGTCGCAGGGCGGCAACGTCTTCAAAAGTATGATGCGTGGGCCCCAGGGAAGCATATGCCAGACCGGCGCCGACGCCCACTATGACCACGGACAGGTTATGATAGCAGACATCGAGCTTGATCTGCTCGTAGCAACGCAACGTAGTAAAGGGCGCGATAGTATAAACGATCGGGTGCAGTCCACACAGCGCCATCCCGGCGGCGACTCCCATCATGCCCGCTTCTGCCACCCCGCAATTCATGAAACGCTCGCCGAAACGCTGCTTGTATTCGTTGAAAAGACGATTACCGATATCACCGGAAAGCAAAAACACGCGGCTGTCCTCCGCTGCCACGGCGGTCAATTCACTGGCGAAGGCGTTTCTCATTGCAGGCCCAGCTCCCTACGTGCGGCGCCGACCTCTTCGGCCGTCGGTACGCGGTAATGCCAGTTGTTGTCGTCTTCCATGAAAGAGACCCCCTTGCCCTTGACTGTATGGCAAATGACTGCACGCGGCCTCCCGCCGGCATCCGGAGGGCGCCGCATCACATCCATCAAGGCGCCCATGTCATGGCCGTCGATCTCGAAGGCGTCCCACCCGAACGTCCGCCACTTGTCCACCAGGGGCGGCAATGCCATGATCTCATTGCTGCGCCCGGTGGCCTGCCATTTGTTGTAGTCGATCAGCACCGTCAGCGTCGCCGTCTTCCTGGCCCCGGCCAACAGCGCCGCTTCCCAGACGGAGCCCTCCTCGCACTCACCATCGCTCATGAGGACCATCACGCGGTAACTGCGTCCCTGCACGCGTCCGGCAAGCGCCATACCCAAGCCTATCGGCAGGCCGTGTCCCAGGGAGCCGGTGGCGGCTTCCACACCCGGAACACAGCCGGCCCCCGGATGTTCCTGAAGGCGCCCCCCGTTGACGGCATACTCGTTGAGAACATCTTCCGGGAAAAATCCGCGCATCGCCAGGACGGCGTAGAGCGTCGTGGCGGCATGCCCCTTGCTGAGAATGAAACGATCCCGATCCGGGTCCTGCGGAGCCAACGGATCAATATGCAGCCCCACCCAATAAGCCGCCACCACGATATCCACACATGAAAGCGACGAGCCCACGTGCGGGGTCCCCGCCCGATGCGCCATTTCGATCACGCGGGCCCGCACGCGGCGCGCGGTCAGTTCGAGTTCCTCGCGTTTCATGGCTTGTGCACGTACTCCCGCGGCTGCCGGCGGATGACTTCCCAGTTGTCCTTCATCCAGGCGATGGTCTCCTCCAAAATCTCTTCCAGTGAAATCCTGGGTGACCAGCCGAGTTCGTCACGCGCCCGCGACCAGTCCAACAGGTAGGCGGCATCCTGACCCAACCGCGATGCGGTGACTTCCACGTGATCCTCGAAAGACACCTTCATCATCGAACAAATCATCTCGACCAGCTCGCGGATGGTCACCCGCCGATCGGTGGAGATATGATAGACGCTCCCGGGAGTCCCCCGGCGCGCCGCAGCGATAGTCGCTTGGCTCACATCCCGCATATGAATGAACGAGCGCACCGAGGTCCCTCCGCCTTGCAGCCTCAGTTTTTCGCCGGAAAGGATGCAGAATATCGTCCGCGGAATGATGCGGTAGAGCTGCTGGCCCGGACCACACACATTGGCAGCGCGCGTAAATACCACCGGGAAACCATAGGCCTTGAAAAAGGTCATCAGGCTCATGTCGCAGGCCGCCTTGGACACGGCGTAGGGGGTACTCGGATTGAAAGGCGCATCTTCCCGGACGATCCCGCTGGTGCTGCCGTACACCTCCGGCGTGGAAATCTGCACATACTTCTTCAGGTAATCGCGCGTACGCAAGCGGTCGTGGAGCTTGACCATGGATACGGTGTTGGTCATGAACCAGTCTTCCGGGTGTTCCCAGCTCTGGGCAACCATGCTCTGCGCGGCGAAATTCACGACGTAGGCCGGCCGAAATTCGTCCAGCACCTCCATGATGCGGTCCAAATCGTGATTCAAATCGAGGCGATGAAACACAAAACGATCGTGTTCGGTCCATTTATACGGCAGGAACACATCCGCCGGCTCCGGCGAGCGGCTGATGCCGATGACCTCTGTGTCCTCGGCCAGCAGTTCGGCGACAAAAGTCGCACCGGAGAATGAGTTGCTGCCAACCACTGCAAAACGTTCTCTCATTCGGAAGCCGATCCTCCTTTTCCCGCCATCAGCGCAGGTTGATGGCTTTCATCATCCTGATATTGTAGTAGCGGATATCTGTCATGGAATCGGGGAGTTTGCCGGCGCGGAAGGCCGCTATCAGGTCACGCACGCCGTCCTCGATACGCTTGCGCGGTTCGAACCCCAGGATGCGCCGGATTTTTTCCGAGGAGATATGGTAGGAACGGATATCGTCGGTCGGTTCGGTGACAATCGGCAACCCCTTCAGCTCGGGCAACTCTTCCTCGACGACGCCCTTCACGATGCGGGCGGTCTCCGCCACGCTGTAGTTTTGGTAAGCCGCGTTGAAAATTTCGCCGGCGATTTTTTCATCCGGTGCTTCCAGCAAATCGGCGTACAGTTCCACCATATCCTGAATATGCAGGTTCGGACGCATCTGTGAGCCGCCGAAGACTGTTATGCGGCCCGCGTTGACGGCATGATTCGTCAATATGTTCACCGTCAAATCCAGGCGCTGCCGGGGTGAATAGCCGCAAATGGTGGCGGGTCGAATTATGACTGTAGTAAAGTCCGGCGACTGGGCTTCCAGCAGGATCGGTTCACACATGGCCTTGTACTTGTTGTAGAGGGAAACCGGTACGAGTTCGTGTTCCTCCGTCACATCGGGATCATCACTGACCCCGTAAACGCTCCCTGAGGAAGCGAATATGAAGCGTGCGACCCCGGCCTCGCGGCTGAGTGTCACCAGCGGCCTGAAGGCATCGTAGTTGATCGAACGGCTCAACTGGGGATCCAGCTCTACGCTGGGATCGTTGGAAATGCAGGCCAAATGAATGACGGCATCACATCCGGCGACCGCATCAGCGACCACGCGACGATCGCGAATGTCCCCCTTGATCTCCTCCAGGCGCGGATCGCCACGGATCCCGTCGAAAACCTGCTCTCCGTAAATATAAAGGTCCAGAACACGTACCCGGTAGCCGCGCCGCAACAGTTCGGGGACCAGGACGGCGCCGACGTAGCCGGCCCCACCGGTGACGAGAACCCGTTTCGCCGGCTTGCTCATGATCTCCCCCCGCTCCTGCGGCGCATTTTGCCCCGAGCGCCGGAGGAACCCGCCGCCTTGACGGCCTCCTCCACGAGATTCATCCAATGATGGAGGACCGCCGCATGACAAGTTTCCGCCAAGCCGTAGGAACGCCCGGCCACGTAGAAGTTCAGCGTTCCCCGGCGGCGGAGTGGATTCCGTGGACTCATCGCAGTCAGCGTGATCACTGTCAGATCAAGTCTGCGGGCCACGTCAACCGCCGCCAGCACGTTGGGCGAGCGCCCGGAACTGCTTATGGCCACCAGCATGTCGCCCGCCTGCGCGCGGCGGGTGAGGGGCTCGGCGAAAACCCGCTCGTATCCCATGTCGTTGGATATCGCCGTTATCAGTGACAAATCCGAAAAAACCTGCGTGTGCAACTGAGCGTTTTTCGCCAAATCGGCGGCCATGTGACTGGCCATGGAGGCGCTGGCGCCGTTGCCGATCAGGTAGATCGTCCTGCGGCTGCGGCGCACGCGCAGCGTCAGCCTGCGCCACTCGTCGAACCCGGCTTCGGCATCTACCGTGCGGCCCTCGCCATCACGTACCGAAAGGGATTTCAGTAGTCTTTCCAGCTCAACGACGTGTTCATCCCATGACTGTCGGCCCATGTGTGTTTCTCCTCACTTGAGCAGGGCTTCTATCTGCTTGCTGAGCGAGACGCGGTCTATCGCCCGCTCATTGCCCATCGTCGAGACCGCCCAGGCGCCGACGGCGTTGCCGACGAATCCAATGACCTCCATGGGAGCCCCCTGGACCGCGCAAAGCGATGAAATCGCCAGAAATGCATCTCCCGCCCCGACGCGGTCAACGACCTGATGGGCAAGCACGGGAATCAGGAAGAAGCCTTCACGCCGGTCGTAACAGAGACTTCCGTAACGCCCACGCGTGACGACCATGCGTGGACAGTCAAGCTTCGCAGCCGCCCGCTCCATCATACCCCGCAGGTCGCCACGGTGATCGCGGGCTTCCAGCCGCATCTCCTTTTCCGCCAAGGTCACGTAGTCGGCCCGGGGATACTTGGAAATAACGTTATAACCCATGTTGCCGGCGTTGGCCTGGGCATTGACCGCCAGGAAACGCGAGCCCGTGGTCACCAGCTTGACCGCCTGTGGAGTCATCATGCTGTGGCCGAAATCCACCACGATGACCAAGTCGTAATCACCCAGAACCTTTTCGATCTGCGAGCACAGCGCCCGGTTGTCCTCTTCCTCCAATTCCGCGTCGTTGATGGTGTAGACTTCCAACATCTTCAAAAAGAAATAGTGCTCGATGATACGGCGCTTGACGATCGTCGGCGAATTGCGCCGGTAAAGAAACATCGGTTTCACGTTCGGATGAAGGTTCCGGCGTATAAAATCCTCCTGTGTGTCGCTATCGCCCAGGAAGGTCAACATTCCAACCTCCTTGACGAATCCCGCGACGTGATTGGCGACTGCAAGAATACCACCGGCGTACTTGTTCGACTTGAGCTCCTTCACCGCCAGCGTCGGTTCCTTCGACGACTTGCCGATGGCCTCACAAAACTGATACTCGTCTATTATCGTCTCGCCCATCACGAGCACCCGGAGTGATGCGGCCCGCTCGAGGTAGGACAGTATCTCCGCCGTCGGATGCCTGCGCCGCAAGTCGGCCAGATATTCCGAGACTTCCTTCGGCAACACGAGGGCGTGCTGGTTTATCAGACTCGACGAGCTGAAAACTATATCATCGGTGAACTCCAGGCTCCCGCCGACGGATTCGACCGCTTCCCTTTCAAGCGCAATTCCCCCGGTTATGTCGGCTTGGGCGTCTTCGTATTCCCGGCCCTTGACGTAAAAGCGGGGTTTCAGCAGCCGAATGGTCTCCACCGCCGTCGGCCAGCGGTTCAAGGCAACGTGGTCCACAACATCCAGTGAAGCGACCGCTTCCATGCGTAATTGTTCATTGAAGGCGGGCCGGCCGGGCCCCTTGTTGACGTAACGATCGGGCGTGACTGTCACCACCAGCACATCACCAAGTCGGCGTGCCTGCTGAAAGTGCCGGATGTGACCGATGTGCAGAAGATCGAAAACCCCATGACACATCACCACCCGCTTTCCACGACGGGCGTATTCCCCGGTTATGGCCGCCAGTTCGTCAAGATCCACAATTTTATCACGCGACATCTTCAGCCTGCTCCGCCGCCCGCTCTGCTCCGGGCCGGCAACACGTCAAAGGAATATACCAGCAACCCCGGACGCCGCGATCCGGAAGGATTCACCCGGATCCGGCAGGTCCCGGCCTGAAGCCGCAACGGCCCGATACGCAAATTGAGCCGGTCGGACTTCTCAAAGGCTGCCTCGACCATCCTCTCTTCTGCACCGGCCACAGCCACGCCGATCTTTCCGGCCCCGACGCCGATTCCACGCAACAGGAGATCGAAGTCATCCTCGCCCGGAGTCGGCTTGAACACCTCAAGATCCGCCGCGCCTTCCAGCGCGGCGAAAAGAATACCGGTGCGGGTCTGAACATAGCGCCACCCCGGCCCGCTGGTCCAGATGGAAATGCGGCCCTGCGCCGCGGCGCGCTGGTGAATGTCTTCTTCGGTATTATAGAAAATCACGAAAACCGGAGCCTCGTGCATGGCCACGCCGTGCGGACTCAGGCCCCACGCCCACAGCCGCGCCACGGCATCGTTACGCAAAGGCTGGCGGCGGCTGAAATCGGTGTAGATCCAGCGGTAGCGTGGAGCGTCGTAGTCTTTGTCCGGCTCTACGATCAACGGCGCCAACGGAAAACGCGCACATATCGAACGGGCATTCCTGCTGCGGCGTTCCTTTTCCGCCTCCGGGATGCCGGCGGCCGGATAGTCGGCGAAGGCGGGCTGCCGGTCGCCGACCTCGTATGTGCCGGGGATCTCCCTCATGTAATATCCATTGCGCCAGATATAGAGGCCGTTCGCAGGCACGTGGGCCAGCAACCAATCACGGATCCGGGAAATCGGTGCAAGCTTGTCGTGCATGCCCAACATCACCCGAAACGGTCCGGCACTCCAGGCCCCAAGCAAAAGCACCAGCAGCGCCGCCGGGATCCACGCCGCCCGGCGCGGCAAGCGATCGGCCGCCCAGGAAGTCGCCCGGTCGACACCGAGCGCCGCCAGAACCAGCAACGGATAAAAACAAATCGCCAGGTAACGGGGGAAGAAATCCCTCTTGATCACGGCGAAGAGTATCCCAGCAGGAATGACGAGTAACGCCAGATGTATCCCGGCCGCCCCCCGACGCTTCTTTTCACGGAAGGCCGCATACAGGCCTGTCAGCACCGCTGCCGCGAATGCCGCCAACCGTCCGCCGCCGCGTCCCCAGCCGAAATGCGCAAGCTGGTAAAGCATCAATTGCATCGAAGGCCGTGCCGGCTGCGTGTCCGGCGATAGCCCCGAACCATGCGCCGCCGCGAAAATAAACGTCATAAACGGCAAGCCCGCGACGGCCAGCAATCCCAGCGGCAACAACAAATGCCGGGCGGGGGCGAAATAGTTGTCGATCTTCTCATCACTTCTGCGCAGCACTATCCGTAACGCCGCCGCAACCAAGACCAATCCCTCGGCTCCA
>JAOZMZ010000063.1:407-13540 GCA_029934055.1 Kiritimatiellia bacterium | reverse complement strand
CTCAACCCTCAACGCTCAACGCTCAACGCTCAACCCTCAACCCTCAACGCTCAACCCTCAACCCTCAACGCTCATCCCTCAACGCTCATCCCTGAATCGCCCCCCCCGCCTTGCTAGGGAAAAGGGCGGGCTGAGAGTCCGATGCATGGCGTAGCACCTTCCCAACCTAAGGGCGATCGGCTCTCTTCGATCTCTCCATTTTCCTGACGCCCTGCTCTCATCTCCGGTGTCCGCTCGGCCGATCTTTCGCTGCGTTTTGCCGAGCGCGCTCCTTCAGGCGCGCGCGCGTCATGCGCTCGCGCAGTCCACCTTCTTCTACAAAGGCTTTTTCCAGCTGCCGAATCTGCCGGTCGAGGAGATAGTTGGCCTGATGGATGAGGCAGATAATAATGTTTGCAACGACTTCCGCCGGCCGGGTTTCAATATATGTCCTATAGGTCTCATAGGATGCATTCCGCTCCGCACCCAGTTTCCGGACAAAGCGTGCTTCGCGACTGTCTTTGTCCCAGAGCGGCTTGCCCTGGCGCCGAAGGAAGTCACGGTAATCTTCCAGCAGCTCTTCCAGACTGGCACGGGCCACGTTCATCAGCTTGATCTCGGTGGACTTTGAGGTCCCCGAGGCCATACTGCCTTCAACGATGTTCTGCTTCCCGGAACGTGCGGCCTGCACCATCTGGTCCACCGTCCGGTCTCTGGGCTTCATGAACCGTTCGCAGAACTTCACGCTGGCGTCGTAGATGATGAGCGCCTTCCGGTAGGACAACAAATCCTGGTAACCCCCATGGGGCGGGACGAAGCCGCTACTCATGGCCACTGCTCCATACGCATTTCGCCCCAAATCTCATCCGGCAACCCCCTGCCCACTCCTATTCTTCCCAGCCACCTTCCAGGTGCACTCTACCTTGAGCCGTACCCCACAGTAAAATGCATCAGACTACACCCGGACAAGTTTGAAAGGCACCCCATGTACCCAAAGTATTCTGAGTAAAATATAGATGAGAGGCGCCTCTCATGTCACGCGCAATGCAGACACATCTTGATATACCCGTTCACGGAAATCTGATGACAAGCGATCGCCGCTGATGACCAAAAGAAAAGGAATCGGAAAATCGTTCAAATCACTGCGCGGCCTGCCCCAGCAAAAATGCTCATGCCGGAACATGACTCCACCCGCTCCTTTCATTCTCACGGTGTGGGTACGCACCTCAAAGGTAAAACATAGGTTGGAGCCGATCCGCCGTTTCAATACAACGTGTCGCCGCAAAAAATCCAAACATCATCATCCGGGCGGTTCTGTTCCTCGGTTCATGATATCCACATATGCAGCGTAGCTGAAAACTCTGTTACGCTTTCGGGATGTCAATTCCCTGACAAGGCCCAACCTCTCCAGGCGGACCAGGCACTTGTTGACCGTCGCGGCAGTAATGCCTGTTTTCTTCACCAGCCATGCGGAAGTGGTTATGGGATGCTCCATCAGGGCCCGATGAATCCGCAGGGCAGATGGTGCAGCCCTCCCGAGGCCGCTGATTTGATCACGATGTATGTGTGCCAATTCGACAAGCTGCTGCGCTGTTTTCTCCGCTTGCGTTGCCGTGAC
The DNA here is from genome assembly GCA_029934055.1 of Kiritimatiellia bacterium. Lineage (GTDB taxonomy): Bacteria > Verrucomicrobiota > Kiritimatiellia > B70-G9 > B70-G9 > JAOZMZ01. The sequence goes on along the minus strand of JAOZMZ010000063.1, from coordinate 11,943 downwards.
AATCACCGCCTCTGCGAAAAAGTCGAGCCACGCTTCCCAGTCTCCGGTCAAACGTACATTGTCGAGCAATTCGTAGTATTGCCGGCGGTGAGTTTTGAAATAAAGACTCAGGTAAAGCAATGGCTCCCTGAGCACTTTCTGTTCGCACAGCAACAGCGTTATCAACAGACGACCAAGACGGCCGTTGCCATCGAGAAACGGATGGATCGTCTCAAACTGCACATGGGTCAGGGCGGCTTTGAGAAGCGCAGGTGTCGGTTCCGGCCGATCATGCAGAAACATCTCCAATTTACCCATGCACTCCATCACTCGGTCAGGCGGCGGTGGAACGAAAGTCGCGTTGCCCGGCCGGGCGCCGCCGATCCAGTTCTGCGTTGTGCGGAACTCCCCCGGCATCCGGTTACTACCACGCCCCTTGGCAAGCAGTATGGAGTGCATCTCTTTTATCAAGCGCAGGGAAAGCGGAAACCCCTCCGTCAACCTCCTGAGACCGTGCTCCAGGGCCCCCACGTAATTGCTCACTTCCCGGACATCATCCATCGGCACACCGGGCTCAACGTCCACCTCGAAAAGCAGAAGATCGGCCAGCGACGACTGCGTTCCCTCGATCATGGAGGAAAGTACCGCCTCCTTGCGAACATACATGTAGAGGAAAAGGGAGATGTCAGGCAAAAACGTGGAAATAGCGTCCAACCGGCCGAGAGCAAGCAATGCCTGGTCGAACTTGCCGCGCAGCCCCGGTGTCCACTCAATAGGCGGCTCCGGCGGCAGGGGGGCTGGAATAAAGGCACGCACCTTTTCACCGAGCGTCGAAATGCTGACGTAATGTCCCTGAAGTTCGCGCCTCATGACATCTCCACCTCTCCGAAGCCGTTGCCGTGTTTTAGCTTAAAGCTTATCTTAAAATAACGACTGTCCATCGAGAGTCAAGTATCGGAGGCTAAAATAACAAAACCCATTATTTTATCTTCGGCACGTAAATAAAACTATGGGAGATAGAATATACTTCGCTCCGCAGAAGACCTGCGGTGAGACGACTGTCTTTAACATGAACGGTGCAGACACACCCGCCATCATGCGTGCAGGAATCCCTGCCCCTGTCGCAGATATTCCCCCTCTCCGGCGCTAATGCCCGTTTCGGTTTCCCAAAAAGTCACTGTTGACACGAAATATTATCATGGTATATATAACATCAGTGGCGTGACCTTATCATGCTTTCGTCGATTTAATATCAGAATTCTGATGCAAAAGGTGGCTAATGAGGCAAATACCTACAGATCAAGTGGTTGCAAGGATACGAACTGAAAACCCATGGTGGGAACCGCCTCATTCCGTGCCACCAACTATTAGCGAGCTGAGGCCCAGACCCTACCTGGAACTACTCTACCCACTTGTTCGCAATCGGGCCGTCCGGCGGGCTACCGTCCTGATGGGACCCAGGAGGGTCGGTAAAACAGTCTTGATCCATCACGTTATCCAGCGACTGATCAAGGATGGTGTGGCGGCTCGAAGGTTGTGTTACGTCTCGGTAGATCACCCTCTATACAATGGTCTCAGCCTGGACGAAATCCTTCACGCATATGGTGCCGCCGCCGGAATAGACTACCGCCGTGATGAATGCTTTGTTTTCTTCGACGAAATTCAATATCTTCGCGATTGGGAGGTCCACCTGAAAACCCTGGTGGACAATTACGACTCCGCGAAATTCATCGGCTCGGGTTCGGCTGCGGCCGCCTTGCGACTGAAAAGTAGTGAATCAGGTGCTGGTCGCTTCACAGACTTCCTGCTTCCCCCACTCACATTCCACGAATACTTGTTTCTATTGGACAATACCGACCTCGTCCAAGTTGATGAATCATCTCGTGGCTTCGTCAGGGGTATCACCGCCAGCAACATGCAGCGCCTGAACGAACAGTTTCTGAACTACCTTAACTTCGGCGGTTATCCCGAGGTAGCCTTCTCGAAGGAAATCCAACAGGCTCCCGGTCGCTTCGTTAAGAGCGACATAATCGACAAGGTTCTGCTCCGTGACCTGCCGACTCTGTACGGCGTGCAGGACGTGCCGGAACTCAACTATCTCTTCACAACGTTGGCTTTCAATACGGCGGACGAAATATCTCTCGAAGGACTTTCGAAAGGCTCCGGGGTAGCCAAGAATACAATCAAGCGCTATATCGAATATCTTGAGGCCTCTTTCCTGGTGAGGATTGTCCATCGTGTTGATAGAAATGCGAAGAGGTTCAAGCGGGCAAACTTTTTCAAGGTGTATCTCACCAATCCATCCATCCGGTCCGCCCTTTTCGCCCCTGTCGGCCCGGAGGATGAAGTCATGGGGTCCCTCGTCGAAACGGCGGTCTTTTCACAGTGGTTCCACTCGGACATTCAGTTGTACTACGCCCGCTGGAGCCGGGGGGAAGTAGATATCGTAAGCCTGGGCCCGGAGCAGAAAGCTCGATGGGCTCTTGAAGCGAAATGGTCGGATAGATATTTCGACCGCCCTCGGGAATTGGGGAGCCTGTTCAGCTTTTGCCATGCGCAGAATCTAAAAGAAGCCATGGTAACCACCCGCACCAGGAAGGGCAAAATCGAGAGAGACAATGTGACACTCAAATTCATCCCCGCCAGCTTGTACTGCTACATGATCGGTTACAACATCGTGCACGGAAAGGCCGTTTTACACGGCCTCTCGGAAAGAAACGACGGGGGATCAAGCGAGCATCCGGCTCCAGACGACAAGTAATCCACGCCGCACACTCATCCCCCCGTGTCGGGCAAGGCCGCAGACCGGATGCGCAATTCAGCCTTGGAATTCAGCAATTTCGGACCTGTCGTTCCAATAACAGAAGTAGAAGAATCACAATAGGATAATTCCGCTGACTCCGGTCGCGTTCATAAAAAAACAAGCAAAGCCGAAAGGGCCAAAAATGCAAGAAACGCTGAAAAGCAGGATATTCCGCAGGGAGCACGAAACTCCCAGGGCGATACTCCAACAACGTTATGCTGCCTGGGGCCCCATAGAGGCATTTGTGGACGCGGCATTTCTCGACCCGCGGGATACGCGGGTTCTGGGATGGGCGGGTCTGCCCGCACCGCGACCCGTCGTCCGGGCCCTGCTGGCCGATCAACGCTGGAAGGACTTCTATCATCGGGAGACGCCCGCGGACGGACTGCTGGTCCCACAAGGAGATCACTTTGCACTCATCCTGTGCGAAGGCGGCCGCTTTTCCGAGCGACCGCTTCCGGATGACATTCAAGAACTCCTGGGTGACCTGCTTCGGTCCAGCGTGACCTGGCCGGGAACCCTGGAAGAAGACGGCAGCCATGTCTTCGATCCCCGCGCGCCTTCGCCCGGCACACATTTCCGGATCAACCTGTTGCTCGGCAATCGCGTTGGGTTCTCTGCGCCCCTGTTGACAACGCCCAAGGCGGTTGTGGATGAGTTGGGCAGAGGCAGCAGCCGTTTCCATGCGGATCGGCAGATACTCGCCACGCGTTGGGATCTCCTCCCGGAAGAAAACGGCTTTCCCTGCAACCGCCAGTTCTATCTTGTAGAGAACGGCCGCCTGATTCTCTACTCGGCGGCCCCGGCCCCCGATGTCGAAGTGCGGACCCGTCATGCCTCCAACATGACGGAAATAACATACGCAACACCCGACGGCCTATTCGTTCGACGTATCCTTTTCATCCCGCCATCCGATGCCGAAGTCTCCTGCGGGATCGAGGCCCAATGCGTGGAAATCGAAAACCGCGGCGCGGAAACGCGCGAGCTGGATTTGATTTATACCGGCATGTTCGGCTATCCCCGACCGGAGGCCCTGACCATCGACGTGATCTACAGTTGTGTGACCGTCGAACCGCGGGTATTCACCGATGAAGCCGGCCGATGGTTGATCGTTGCGCCGCGCTATACACCCGCCTGGGGTGTGGAAGACCAGCCGTTCCACGTATCGCAATCCTACGATGCGAAAGGCCGGCCGCTCGGCATCAAGGGATATCATCTCGATTACCGTTCATTCATAGGGAAGGGAAGCCTGGAACAGCCGGAGAACCTCCTCGGTGTGCATGCCGGATTGCCTAAACGGGGACCGGCCTTTTTCGCCGTGCGCCATACCTTGCGCCTGCATCCCGGCGAGCAGGTCGAATTTCATGCCGTCAACGGTCTGTTCTCGCGCTGCGAAGAAAACAAGCTCATTACCGAAGATATGCTGTTACGACGCCTGCGGCCGATCCTGTCGCGTCTTGCCGACCCCACCTGGCTTCGCAACGCCCGGCAAGAGGTTCAGAGTTTTCAGGAAGCATATCGCCGGGCGTTCCAGATCGAGACACCGGATTCGAATCTCAACCGACTCATGAACGCCCACCTGCCCTTCCAGGTCCGTTATCAAACCTACGTTTCCCGCTCCTTCAGCCTTACCCAGAAAGGGTACCGCCGGATCGGGTTCCGTGAAATACAGGATCTTTTCGCGGCACTGCCCTTTGAAGTCGAAGCCAACGGTCTCGCCCATGCACGCGATTTGATCGGCGGGTGGGCCGCGCAGGTATATCGCGACGGTTATGCGAACCACCAGTTCTACTGGGACGGCCACGGACCCGGAACCTATTCCGACGATCCCTTATGGCTTTTCCAGGCCGTGGCTCATTATCTCGACCTCACGGGAGACAAAACGATTCTCCAAACGGAATGGCCCGTGGCAGACGGCGACGGCTCACGGCCGCTTTATGAAACGCTGGGCGCCATCCTGCATTACACCGGACGGGTCTCCATCGGGCGGCACGGACTGCCCCTGCTCGATTTCGCCGATTGGAACGACACCCTCAATCTCGACGGTCCGGCGCTCAGCGGTCCCGAAAAGATGGAGATCTACCGGCGTCAGATCGCCGGCAACGGCCGCGACGGAGACCCACTTCAGACAGACCGCTCAGAGAGTGTAATGAACGGCTTCCTCCTCGAAATCGCCCGGGATCACATGATGCGGTTCGCCCGCCTGCTGGGGGACGCATCCGCGGAACGCGACTGGCGCGTCTTCGGCGATGCGCTGCGCCAGCGTCTCCGGGCCACGTGGAAGGAGGATTTCTTTGCACGGGCTCTTATCAACCGGCCCAATCCCGCCGGAACCGATTTTCTCGGCGCGAAAGGAGACGGGCTCTCGGCCGATCCGAACCTGGACGGAACGTACTTCCTGAACAGCTTCACCTGGTCCATCCTGAGCGGGATCGCCCAAGAAAAGCAGATTCAAATCATGCTGGACCGTATTTACCGGGCCCTGCTCACTCCGGTGGGACTCCGTCTGGCGTCTCCCACGAACTTCCGCCTGCTCATGCCGCGCGAGGGATCGGGAGACTATGCCTACGGCGACCGCGAAAACGGAGGAGTTTTCAAACATGCCAACATGATGGCGGCGTTTGCGATGATCAAGGCCGCCCGTGAAGTGCGCAGCGCCGTGCTGGCCAAGAACCTGGCTGATCTGGCCTGGCAGGTGCTGGAATGCGCAGCACCGTATCATACCCTGGAGGATCCGTACCGGCGCGCGGGCAATCCCCGCTTCTGCACGCAGTATACCAATCCCGTCACCGGGGAACACATCGGCCCTCTGCTCAGCGGGACTGCAACCTGGATGTGGCTGACCTGGAGGTCCGCCCTCGGCATCTTCTTTGACCAGGGCCGCATCGCCGTTGATCCATTATTGCCCGAGGACTGGACGAATTGCAGCCTTCGAATCAAGGCTCCGGCGGGACGTTACCATATCCGTATCGAGAAGCCGCATGGTTTCATCAGGAGCATCGACAAAGCCCCGGATATCATTCTCGACGGCAATCCCTGCACCGCCCTTTTGCCGCGCTGTGCGGATGGACGTGAACATGACGTTCAGATAATCTTCTAGGGCCCGAACGTCACCATCCTTCGTTCTCCGCTGCGCTCCGAGCCTTGGCCTAACATATCTGGAGTGGCCTGCCATCCGTAGCTCGGAGCGAATTCAATCCGAGTGTCTTGGTCCTCCTCCGCCAAGGCTTCGGAGGACACCATCCTTCGTTCTCCGCTACGCTCCGAGCGAAGGATGGTGGAGGCGGGGGGAGTCGAACCCCCGTCCGCACGGGATCCACTCCAGCCTCTACGCGCGTGTTCCGTCCACTATTTCTCGCCTCGGGAATCGCCGGCGGACAGGCTCTTTCCCTCGGCCAGCGCCCACGAAAAAATTTCGCCATCAGGCCCGGGCACCCAGCCCGACGGCTAACCTGCTGCCATCGCCTCATTCCGCTAGCAGGTGTCACGGATGAGACGTCGCAGTCTTACGCTGCGAGAGCCAATTCAGTGTTGGCGTTTGTTTTTGATCCCGGATGATTAACGAGGCCAACCGGGGTCCTCGGCGCGCAACTGAAGCTTCCACCCATACGTCGAAGCCGTGTCGCCCCCACTTTCAAGGAACCTGGGAATAACATGCACCCCTCCACCCAGAATTGCAAGCGCCGGCCGATTCAATGCCGCCGCTCTTCCAGCTCCTCAAGGATATCGTCGGGGACGTTGAGCTTCCCGGTGCCGGTGCCCATTTCTATCCCCGGCACAGCCTCGCCGTGGAAATCGGAACCGCCGCTCACGGCCAGGTCGTAGTCTTTCGCCAATCGCAGGTAACGACGCACGTCTCGGGCGGTATGCTCGCTGTAGTACGCCTCGATACCGTCCAGCCCGGAATCGCGCAAGTTGCGCACGAGTCGCCGCAGATCCCAGCCGTTAAGCCCTAACGTCACCGGATGGGCGAGGACGGCCGCCCCCCCCGCGGAATGAATCAGGGCGATGCTGTCCTCCGGCGAAAGGCGCCGCCGCTCGGCATAGGCCGGACGGCCGCGCGCCAGGTATCTGTCGAAGGCTTCCCGTACACTTTCCACATAGCCGCGCGCCACCATGGCCTGGGCTATGTGCGGGCGGCCGATGACGTCGCCGCCGGCGATCTCCTGAATCTCCTCCGTCTTCAAACGGATTCCATGCTCGACCAGGCGCGATAGAATCTCCGCGTTCCGCGCGCTGCGTCCCTCGCGGATCCACACCAGATGCTCATTGAGCTGGGCATCGTCGGGACGCACGAAATACCCGAGAATGTGCATGGTTCCCGGATGAAAATCCGCGCTGATCTCCACGCCCGCTATGGTCCGCAGGTTCTCCCGCCGTCCGGCCTCCAGGAAGCGCGGGACCCCGTCAACCGTGTCATGATCGGTGAGCGCCATGGCCGTCAGCCCCCGCCGGCGTCCCTCGCGGACAAGTTCCTCGGGGGTGAACGAGCCGTCCGAAAAAACGGAATGAATATGCAGGTCAATCATTTCCGGCTTCCAGTCAGCACCGTCAAGCGCGCGTTTCCCCTTCCACGGCCGTCTGTAACAATGCCCGCGCGGCGTGGTAAATGTTGTCCGCGGTGAACCCGTACTTCTCGGCAAGAACGCGCCACGGCGCAGAATGACCGAAAGTATCCACCCCCAGCATGCGGCCGCGGTCGCCGATGAAACGTTCCCAGCCCTGGCGGCAACCGGCCTCGATCGCCAGGCGCAGGCCGCGACGGGATTCAAGCAGGGACTTACGCCGCTCCTCCGGGAGATCCTCAAAGAGTTCCCAGCTCGGCAGGCTCACCACCTTCACTCCCCATCCGTCTTCAGCCAACCGTTTGCCGGCGTCCAGGGTCACCGCCAACTCCGAACCGCTGGCCAGCAGGACGATATCCGCCGCATCCCCGCCGCCCTGCCAGAGAATGTATCCGGAAACAAGTTGTTCCGCCGAAAAGGATGACTCTTCGCGCGGTATCTGGGAAACCACCTGCCTCGTCAGGATCAAGGCCGTCGGTCCATCCGTTCTCATCATCGCCGCCCGCCAGGCGGCGACCGTCTCGACAGCATCAGCCGGCCTGATGACCACCAGGTTCGGAATGCAACGCAACGAGGCCAGCTGCTCCACGGGCTGATGCGTGGGTCCGTCCTCGCCGATGAAAATGCTGTCGTGACTGAACACGTATATCACCGGCAATTTCATCATCGCCGCCATACGGATGGCCGGCCGCATGTAATCGGCGAACACCAGGAACGTTCCTCCGTACGGGCGCAAGCCGCCATGCAGCGCCATGCCGTTCATGATTCCGGCCATGGCGTGTTCCCTCACGCCGAAATGAAGATTGCGTCCCGAGAAGCTGTGCGGCCCCACGGCATCGTAACCTTTCAGATATGTGTTGTTGCTCGGCCCGAGGTCCGCCGAGCCGCCGACGAGATTGGGGAAACGTTCGGCCAGCACCTGCAACACGCGTCCGGAAGTCTTGCGCGTTGCCTCGTCTCCGGCAGCCGACAATTCTTCAAGGGCATCCTCGACGCCGGAATAGTCACCCGCGTGGTAGGAATCCCATTCCTCGGACAAGGCCGTGAAAAGACGCCGGTACTCTTCAACCTTCGTGGCCCACATGCCGTGTTGCTGGATGAGTTCCGTGTTGCGACGTGCAAATATCTCGTAAACTTCGGCCGGCACGTGAAATTTCCTCTCCGGTGGAAAACCGAGTTCTTTCTTCGCGGCGCGTACCTCTTCTTCCCCGAGGGGAGCACCGTGACAGGCCGCCGAGTCGCGCATACCCGGACTGCCCATCCCGATGTGCGTGCGTGCTATGATCAGAGAGGGACGGGCGTTCTCGAAACGCGCCCTGCGCAACGCAGTGTCGATCTCGGCATACTCATGCCCGTCTATCTCCTGCACGAACCAACCATAGGCCTCGAAACGGCGGCCCGTATCCTCGCTGGCGGCGAGCGACAGGGGGCCTTCGATGGTCACATGATTGGCATCATAAATGACTATCAGCTTGTTCAAACCAAGGTGACCCGCCAACGCAAAAGCCTCGTGGGAAAGACCCTCCATCATGTCGCCGTCACCGGCGATGACATAGGTATGATGATCAACGATGTCGAACCCGCGCTTGTTGAAGCGTGCCGCCAGCATGGCCTCCGCCAAAGCCATACCTACTCCGTTGGCACAGCCCTGTCCCAAGGGACCGGTCGTGGTCTCGACGCCCGGGGTCAAACCGTATTCGGGATGTCCCGGTGTACGACTGCCCCACTGGCGGAAAGCCTTGAGATCGTCCATCTTGATATTATAGCCCGCCAGGTGCCAGAGGGCGTACAGCATTGCCGAGGCATGCCCGGCCGACAAGACCAGGCGGTCGCGGTCCACCCAGGAAGGGTCCAGGGGATTGTATCTCAGGTGTTTCAGAAACAGCACAGTCGCAAAATCCGCCATGCCCATCGGCCCCCCGGGATGACCCGAATGCGCCCGTTCAACCATATCCATCACCAGGCAACGCAGCGTATCCGCAGCCAGCCTGAAGTCCCTCACCTCTCCCGCTGTGCCGATCATTCCAAACACCTCGCTACTCGCTGTTGAAAAATGGCTTTTCTAGCAAATGGGGCCCCCGCCTAGCAAGCAGTTGTTTGCCCATCCTTCAAAAAAACACTTTTCCCCACAACTGACCTTCACGCCGACACCCATCGGGCGGACAACCGGTGCCTCTCCCCGTCGGCATCCGAACAGCCGCACGGGTAACCCGACCCGAAAGACCCCGCGACGGCTTCCGTCCGACGCTAATCAACGTTTGACTTCGACATCGTCCACGTAAAAGACGCCGCTTCCCGCGGACTCCACCCGATTTATCACCACGCGCACCAATGTGCAGCCCTCGGGCACTATTCCCGTCGCCGTCAGCTTGATCCATTTGCCGCTGCGTGTTTCAGCATTGATCACCTGCGAATGGCTCGCGGCCACCGTAATCTTCTCGTCGTTCTTGAACTCGATCCGGATCCTCCCGATCGTATCGCCCTCAAGAGGCTTGTCCTCCTCCCCTTCAGGTGCGTTCATGAACCATGCGGATACCGTCCAAACCTGGCCCGGACGGGCATCGAAATCCTGCCAGATCGCCGGCTGCTTCCATGTCTTGTAGGCATAAAGCCCGGAATGCGCATGATCGGCAAACGTCCCGAATCCATACAGCCCGTCGGAATACCAGTTCTCGGCCCGCAACATGCCCGGATTCTCTTCGAAATCCCCGTTCCGGATCAGATTTTCCCGGGCCTGCGCCACAGTCACGGCAACCGTCCACCCCATCAGGACCGCGAGCCAGATTTTCCTCCCGTAACTCCGGTCATTCATCCCTGTGCCTCCTCATCAATTGCAGTAACTTGCCGGCCGTTGATTCTGCCGGCAAAGGCGTTCCCGCCCGACAAAACTTTATCAGGCTACCTCCGTAAGTCACGCACTTTCTTCAACATGTTCACCCAGCACCATCGGCCCCATCAACCACCGGTCCCTGGGCCGTTCGCCAAAGGAAGGCGCAATACCACCCGCGTCCCTTCTCCAACACGACTGTCAACGTCAATGGTCCCCTTGTGATCCTCAACAATCCGCTTGGTTATCGCCAGCCCCAGCCCCGTACCCTTCCCTGCGGGTTTGGTAGTGAAATACGGCTGAAATATACGCTGCAAGTCCTCCGGATCTATTCCCGGTCCGTTGTCCTGGATCTCGATGCGTACCCCGTCCCCCTCCTTCCGACTCACAACCTTGACGCCTCCTCCGGATTCCTCAACGGCCTGCAAGGCATTCATGACCAGATTGTGTAATGCGCGCAGCAGGTCGGTCCGGTTGGCAATCAGCTTCGCATCACCCGCCTGAATGTCGAAATCCACCTTGGCCTTGTGACACATCGCCAGAAACTCGGCGGTGGCCCTCACATCCCGCATGATATCGTGAACCTCCACCGGCCCCGTTTTGTCCGTATCGCTTCGCTCAGCGCTCTGCCATGTCGAGGCCAACAGGCGGCAGCGCTCGACGTTACGCTCGATTATGTCGAGATACCCGATCGTCTCGTCGAAATTCTCCCCCAGCCGCGGGCGCGCCTTTTCCAACTCCTCGGCAAGCAACTCGGTGTAGCCCATGACGATCGTAAGGGGGTTGCGCAAGTCGTGTAGGATTTCCGCCGAAACCTGACCCAGCGCAGCCAGCCGTTCGACCCGGGCCAGCTCATCGGATAATTCCTTGTTCAAGACCTCCAGCTCAAAGGCCGTCCGCGTCCTCCTGCGTTCGAACCGGGTCCTTTCTACATTCTTGCCGACGATCTTGCGTATCTCAAAAGCATCGAAGGGTTTCGTGAGGTAATCATTCGCGCCCAACCTGATGGCTTCACGAGCGGTGCGCAGGGTCGCATAGCCCGTAAGCATGATCACCGCCACATCGCGGTCCATTCGCCTTATCTCTTCCAGACCCACAATACCGCTCTTGCCCGGCATGCGAATATCCAGAATGATGACGTCCGCCCCCACGCTGCGCAGTAATTCCAGTCCCTTGCCAACCGACTCGGCGCAGTAAACCTCGTATTCGTCTTTCAGTACGATCCTCAGACTCTCCCGTGGACCTACCTCGTCGTCTATTACCAGTACTCTGCCACGATATTGATTGGCCATTTGACTTCTCCTATCGCTTCTCTCTGTTTTCCGGTTCATCGGGAATCTCGCTTTCCCCCACCACCCCCGG
>JAOZMZ010000063.1:0-397 GCA_029934055.1 Kiritimatiellia bacterium | reverse complement strand
TTGACAAAAATCAATCAACAGCCGGCCATCAGTGAGCAGACCCCGTGCCACGCATCTGGATTCCAACATCTTGAGGATTTTAACTTGCTACCCCCCATATATTGTGATTGCTTGGTGTACGAATTTGTGCAAAACTCTGCCAACCTGTCCATTTTTGGGCACGCATGGGTAGGAAGAAACGGGAGTGCGACCCCGTGAAACATAGCCGTCAGAGCGTCGCCGTGATCACCGGTCTGGCTGTTTTTCTGCCGGAAAACGGCGGTCTTGACGATTTCTGGAATCACCTCCTTGGCTCAACCGCAGAAATCAGCGCCGATACAATGAAGCCCCCGAAATCACAATCCGACGCAGGGCCTGATAGCGAAACCGTCGCAACTAGAGCCGTAAGGGTGATGGA
>JAOZMZ010000062.1 GCA_029934055.1 Kiritimatiellia bacterium | reverse complement strand
CGAAAGAAAAACGCATGGAACTCGAAAACCGTTCACTGCGCGAGCAGCTCGACACCCGTTACGGCATCGAAAACATCATCGGCCGTTCCGCCGTGATGCAGGAAGTCTTCGATACCATCCGCCAGGTCGCCCCCAGCCGCGCAACGGTTCTCATCGAAGGCGAGAGCGGCACCGGCAAGGAACTGGTGGCCCATGCCATCCACCGCCTCAGTCCCCGCGCGCGCGGCCCCTTCGTTGCCGTCCACTGCGCCGCCCTCACGCCCACCCTGCTCGAAAGCGAGCTCTTCGGCCACGAAAAGGGCGCCTTCACCGGGGCCGTGGAACAGCGCCGCGGCCGTTTCGAAATCGCCGACGGCGGCACGCTCTTCCTCGACGAGATCGGCGAAATCAATCCCACCGTCCAGGTCAAGATTCTGCGGGTGCTCGAAGAACACCGCTTCGAACGCGTCGGCGGAGAGGAAACCATTGAGGTGGACACCCGCCTGATCACCGCCACCAACCGCAACCTCAAGCAGATGGTCACCGAGGGAACCTTCCGCGAGGATCTCTACTTCCGTCTCAACGTCGTGCGCATCTTCCTGCCCCCCTTGCGCGAACGGCGGGAAGATATCCCCCTGCTGTGCGATCATTTCCTCAAGGAACTATCCCGCGAAAACGAGAAAAACATCGAAGGCTTCACCCCCGAAGCCATGGAGGCCCTCAGCCGCTACGACTGGCCCGGCAACGTCCGCGAACTCCGCAATGCCGTCGAGCGCATGGTCGTCCTTGCCCGCGGCAACCGCCTGACCCTCCGCGATATCCCCCCCGAAATCCGCAACGAAACCGGATCGGCCCGCACGGCGGCAATCCCGCAGACCACTACACTCGAAGAAGCCGAAAAACTGTTGATCGCCCGGGCCCTCGCGGACAACAACGGCAACCGCACGCAGGCCGCCCGCCAGCTTGGCATCAGCCGCCGGACACTCCATCGCAAAATCAACGAATACGGCCTGCGCGACGACAGCCGGTAAACAAACATACCCGCCACGAAGGACTTCCCTTCCCGAGTCGTCCGGGCTACTATGCAATCCGCTGTACGGCGGAAAAACGAATGCAACCCTTACTTTGAAACAGAGGAAAGACAATGGCGCCGAAACCGTTCGAATCGAAAATCCAGGATCTGGTCTACAACCTTGAAGTCGGTATCGGGGCCCGGCTCATCAAGACCGGCCTCTACCTGCTTTTCGTACTCTTCGTCATGCTCATGTATACCGCCACCCAGTTCCGCGGGCTCAAAGAAGCCGACGCAATGGAATACGCCCAGCTCGGACGCAACCTGCTCTACCATCACCGCCTCCTCACCCAGTGCGTGCGCCCGATCACCATCTGGTACATGAAAGAAAAATCCCCCCACCGCCGCGCCGCCATCATGCACCAGCCGGACGTGTTGCACCCGCCCCTCTACCCCCTCCTGCTGGCGGCCGCCTACCGGGTGACCTCCGCCCCGTTCCCGACCGAGCATAAACAGGGCATCTATCCGGCCGAACAACGCGCGGTCATCCCCCTCAATCATTTCTTCACGCTCGCCAGCGGCCTGCTGATGTTCCTCCTCGCCCGCCGGCTCTTCGACCGGCGCGTGGCTCTCGTCGGTGTCACCCTCTTCTTCCTCAGCGACACCGCCTGGCGCGACAGTATCTCGGGGACCGGCCTCCCGCTGCTGACCCTGCTTACCGTCTCCATGTTCCTCGGACTCGTCGTCGCCGCCCAGCGCTTCCGCGACGGTGAAAACATCCGCCGCTGGATAGTTCCCTGGCTCGTCGCCGCCGTCGCCGCGCCCGCCGCCTTCCTCACGCGTTACGGCGCCTTCTTCCTCGCACCCATGGGCGCCCTCTTCGTCTGGACCATGTTCGGCGGACGTCAGGGACGCCGCTGGGCGATCGCCTTCATCGTCATCTTCCTGGCCGGCATCTCACCGTGGCTGGTGCGCAATCTGGCCGTGACCGGCGGCATCCTGGGGTTGGCCCCCTACACCGCGCTCGCCGACTCGCATGCCTTCGCCGCCGACAGCTTCTGGCGGACGCTGCATCCGACCTTCAAGGCCGGAACGGTGATCTCCAGCCTCCAGATCAAATGGCTCGAAAACACATCCCGCTTCTACCAGGCCGACCTGCGCCTCATCGGCGACGGGCTGGTCATCTGCATGTTCCTGGTCAGCTTCTTCTACCGCTTCGTGCGCCGCCCCGTTCACCTGCTGCGCTGGTCGTTCCTGCTGGGAATCGTGCTCCTGATCGGTGTGGCCGGCTTCTACGGAGAATCCACCAGCCGCCTGCTGCACGTCTTCTGGCCGCTGATCATCCCCTACGGCGTGGCCTTCTTCTTCCTCCTGCTCGACCGTCTCCAGTTACGCGTCCAAATCCTCAACACCGCCCTCACCGGCCTTTTCGTCTCCCTGGCGGCCCTGCCGCTCGTCTTCGCCCTGTTGCCGCCGCGCGTCGGCTTCCCCTATCCGCCCTATTACCCGCCGATCATCGTGCACGTCTCCCACATGCTCGAAAGAAAAGAACTCCTTTGCACCGACATGCCCTGGGCCACCGCCTGGTACGGCGACCGGGTCTCACTCCAACTGCCGGAAACCCTCGACGAATTCTACGAGGTAAACGATCTCGAAAAAAATATCAGCGCCATGTACTTCACCACCATCACACGCAACAAGGCCTACGTTAAAGACCTTCTCACCGGCCCGGAACGATCCTGGTTCCCGATCCTCGAAGGACGTATCCCCGGAGATTTCCCGCTCACGGAGGGATTCCCGATATACAACATGGATCAGCTCTTCCTGACCGATCGCAAGCGCTGGGAAGAATAACTTCTTGCCCGATGAAAAAAGGTCAACGCCGCCATACGCGCGAGGCCCCGCCTCCCCGCCGAGCCGCCCTCACGACCGGCCCGCAATCCGCCGGATACATGCTGCCGGCGTTCCTGAAAATCCTTGCGGGGGCCTGCCTCCCGCTGCTCTGCCTGCCCTCTCCCGCCCGCGCCGCCGAGACCCCCGTCACCAACTATCCCCTCGTCATCCAGGCCGCGCCCCCCTCTCCCCGTTGTAAGGCAACCATCCGCAAATTGAAGAGCGCCAACCGGCAGTTACGGAAAAACATCAGCCGCCTTCGCGCCCGCATCCGCACTCTCAATAAACAGCAGGCCGCCCTGAACAAGGAACTTTCCAAGGCCAAACGACTCTCCGCGGACAACCGGCGGGAAGCCGACATCTTCAACACCCGTTGCGGCCGGCTGGAAGAATCGCTCCAGCGGAGCTACGCCGCCTTGGCCGCCCTCTCGAATGAAAACGCCTCCCTCAAGAGAAAAATCGCAGCACTCCAATCCGATCTCGACGAAGCCCGCCGCCGGCAACCATCGCCGCCGGCTTCCCCGCCGCCCACCACCACGTCAACCCGGCAGCCGTCCACCACCACCATCGCCATGCGCGCCGCCCCTCACCGCTCCGCCACCCCAATCCTGGAAATGCGCTCCCGCCCGATCCGCCTCACGGCACCCGCAACCCACCCTCCGAATCCCGCCGCCGAGAAGAACCCCGCTCCGCCGACCACCACCAACAAACCTCCCGCACCCGCGCCGGAGACCATGCCGCCCCCCGCAAGCCCCCCGGCCACCAGTGCGTTTGAACTCGTCGCCCGCGGCAACCGCCGCCTCGCCAGAAAAGACCTCACCGCCGCCGAAGCCGACTTCAAGCAGGCCCTCAGTCTCGATGACACTCTCATCGGCGCACGCCTCGGCCTGGCCGCCTGCGCTTACGCCCGCGGCGACTACTCCGAGGCCGATACGCGCCTCAACAAAATCCTCGTGGCCGACCCCGGACACCCCCGCGCGCTCGCCCTGGCTGCCCTGCTTGCCTGGAGACGCGGCGCTCTCTCAAAAGCCACGGACTTGATCCGCCGGGCCATCGCCGGCGACGACAGCGACCCGCAACTCCACAACTATGCCGG
Source organism: Kiritimatiellia bacterium (assembly GCA_029934055.1). GTDB lineage: Bacteria > Verrucomicrobiota > Kiritimatiellia > B70-G9 > B70-G9 > JAOZMZ01. The sequence goes on along the minus strand of JAOZMZ010000062.1, from coordinate 9,639 downwards.
CATCATCGCCTTTGCCCGCGGCCAAACTACAACCGCCATCAGCGAATTTAAACGCGCCGTGGAACTGAACCCGGAACTCGCCGATGCCCATTTCAACCTTGCGGTTCTCCTCTGCGATGACGATCCCCGCCATATGGCCCAGGCCCGTCGGGAATACCAGCTCGCCCTGCGTTACGGCAGCCACCCCGACAAGCAGCTCGAACGCCGGCTCCAGGCAACCGGCCCTTGAAACCCGGCGGCGGAGAGGATCAAGCCAGAATCCCCGTCCAGAAACCAATCAGCCGACGCCCCACTTCGACCCCCAACCCCCATACCAGCCCGCCGAGCGGCGAGATGAAAATAAGTACCAGCACCAACAGCCCCACTCCTTGTGCGCGACGGGGATCAACCCGCCGCAGGCCCGGCACCAGCAGCCCGGCTACGTTCCAGCCGTCGAACATCGGTAACGGCAGCATGTTGAAAACGAACAGCACCCCGTTGACCAGGCTCGCCGTCACGAAAAAATATCCCGCCGGCGCCGCCCACCCCAGCCGGCCCCCGATCCGCCCGACACTCACCGCCAGGAAAGAAAAAACCAACGCCAACGCCAGATTGGCCAGCGGTCCGGCAAGAGAAACAAGGGCCTCGCCCATCACCCTTCCACGCAGGCGCGCCCGGTTGACCGGAACCGCCCCCCACGCGATCCCGATTATCAGCAGCATGAAAATCGAAGAGCCCCCCATCTGGACGAACGGGTTCAGGGAAAGATGTCCCTCACGCGCCGCCGTGTCGTCCCCCAGCCGCAAGGCCACCGCCGCATGTGCATACTCATGCACACAAATCGAGAACATCACCGCCAGGACCCACGAAAAGTAGTACAAAGGATCCTGCCCAAGATATGAAATGAAAAAACTCATAGCGCCCTTACTCTACCACCCTCCGCCACCCTCGCACCAGCGCCGACTGCTTCTCCGGGAATAGATGATTGATGTATCCGGCATCATCGGGCAGCATCAATTCCCATGAACTGGATGCTTCCCAAAGCCGACGGCGTGGAAATCCACGTTCACGTCGTGCCCCGCGCCGCTGTTTCCGCCGTTGCCGGACTCCACGGTGACCGCTTGAAAATCCGGCTCCAGGCTCCACCCGTCGAGGGCCGCGCGAACCGGGAACTCGTCAGGTTCCTCGCCCGGCGCCTCGGTATCCCCGCATCCCGCATAACCATCCTTTCCGGCACGGCGTCGCGGACCAAGCGGGTCTTTCTCGCGGGGCTTTCACCCGCACAGGTCTCACAGCTTGCCCCCGGGCCACCTCCCACACAATCCTCAAAATAGCGGCGGGAAAATCCTTGACGCCAGCGCGGTCAGAACATAATACCCTATTCATCATCGTGATTCTGAATTCAACGAGCGTCGCGCAAAAATAAGGGAAACACGTCCAATGACACCCGAACGGAAAAGAATCATGAGGCCCCGCGCCGCCTGGATTGCGGCCGGCACACTTCTTTTCTTCCTGCCGGCCGTCCGCACGCAAGCCGTGGATGCCGGTGCTTCCGCGGGAATGCCTTCCGCCCCCGGCAAATTCGCCGTTTCGGTACGTTATTCCACCGAAGACCGCGACGTCTACGAATACGACAACAAGGAAAACTTTGAATCCACGCTCAGATCGCGTTTCGTCCAGCTCGCTTACGGCCTGGCTCCCCACGTCTGCGTCGAAGGGCGTCTCGGACAAATGTACTGGGACCCGCAGGATCCTCACGGCGGGGTTTTCGACTACGGCTTCGCCTGGGGCCTGGGCCTGCGCGCCGCCTTCCCCATTCTGCCCTCCCACGGCATCAGTTTGGGATGGTCCCTGGCTTACAACCATGCCGACCCCGACGACCGTACCCGCGACGACCGCCTCGTTTTCAGCGGCGAAATCGAAGAGTGGCAGACCAGCGCCGATATCGAGAAAACCTGGAAGGACCTCATGATCTATACCGGGGTGCGCTATTCACAGGTCGACCTCGTCTATCGGCACGACAGCGCCCATGGAGAACGCCAGGGCGGATTCGAAGAAGACAACGCCTTCGGCGTGTTTTTCGGGTCTGAATACCGTTTTCATCAGAAACTGGGCCTGTCGGCCGAAGTCAGGCTGGCCGATGTAACCGGCACCACGCTGGCCCTGTCGTATTTCTTCTGATAAACCTGGGAGAACCGTGAAATGTACAGCTCCGATATTTCCAGATTGCTTCCGGCAACGCTCCTGGCCGCCCTGATCTGCGTCGCCGCCGGCCGCCCGGCCGCCGCCGCGCCGAACATCAGATTCTCGGCAGGTTACTCGTTCGACTATGTCAAACTCATCAAGTTCACCGAAAGCGGCGGCGTCAAACCGCAATACAACGACTACCGCATGAAGTCGCTCCGCCACCTCCTCAACGGCACCCTCCATCTCGGAGACCTGTTGAACGCCACCTTGAGCATCGGCCAGGCCGACCTGGAAACCCATTCCGACGAGGGCGAAACCACGGAGTTCGATCCGGTCACCGCCTATGGATTCGGGCTCGAATCCGTGCTGCCCGTGCCGGCCTTCAAGAACATCTCCCTGGCCCTGCGGGGTTCCTATTTTCATTACGAACCGGACGATGAACATACCACCGAAGTCGCCAAGCACTCCCGCAATTCAGGAGGCGACCTCTCGATCGACTGGACCGAATGGCGGGTTTCGGCCTGCGCAGTCTACGAGGCCGCCGGCACTCCACGGGTCTACGCCGGTGTCGAATATCGCGATATCAGCGCCGATCAGGACCGCGTCTTTTCCGATCACACCGTCTCCAGCAGCTTCGACCAGGAGGACGAGGTCGGCTTGCTGACGGGAGTGAGTTGCCGGCTGGCCGACCACGTTCAGGCCAACCTGGACGTGCGCCTGATCCACGAAACGTCCTTCCGGCTCGGCTTGACCTATTCCTTCTGAATCCCGCCGCCCACCTTGCCCGTTTGCTTGCCGCCGCCACCGTCCGCGCCGCACGGTATTTCTCGAAGATTATGCCTGCATTCTCTGCGCGCCGGCCCTATACTTGGCTCAACGGCGGAGGAAGATGGATATGTCGGCGGGTGCGTTCATCGGAACCAGCGGATGGTACTATACGGACTGGTCCGCGCGTTTTTACCCGGCTGACCTGCCGAAATCGGAGTGGCTTGCATACTACGCCGCGCGTTTTCCGGCCGTTGAAATCAATGCCACGTTCTATCGGCTCCCGTTTCGCAACATGGTCAAAGGCTGGCACGATCGGGCTCCCGCCGGCTTTCTTTTCGCCGTGAAGGGCAACCGCCGCATCACCCATCTCAAGAAATTGGCCGGAGTCAGGACCGACCTGGACAATTTCATCTCCCGTATCCGGCCGCTCGAAGAACATATCGGCCCCCTGCTGTGGCAACTGCCGCCCCATTTCCACTGCGATCCAACGCGCCTGGAAAAATTTCTGCGACTGCTGCCCGAGGGCCTGCGTCATGCCGTCGAGTTCCGACATTCATCCTGGCTCGTCCCCGAAGTTTACGATCTGCTGCGTGCCCATAATGTCGCCTCGGTATCAATCAGCTCGATGCGCATGCCCGCCGACTTCACCGTCACCGCCGACTTCGTCTACCTGCGCTTTCACGGTCTCGCCGGAGGATACGCCCACGACTACACCGGCAGGGAGCTCGCCCCCTGGGCACAACATGCCGCCGCCATGCTGGCCGAAGGACGCGACGTATTCGCCTTCTTCAACAACGACGCCGAGGCCTGCGCCCCCCGCAACGCCCGCACGTTCAAGCGCATGATCAACACCCGTCTCTCCCGCGGATAGAGTCCATCCCGCGGCATCAGTGCAGCACCAGCGCCGCCGCCCCCACCGTGCCGGCGTCATTGCCGAGACGCGCCCGGACAATCTGAACCCGGGAGGCGAAAGGCTGACTGAGCCGTTCGCGCAGGTGCCGGTTCAACGGATCGAACAGAACCTTCCCGCTGTGGGCGACCCCGCCGCCGACGATGAATACTTCCGGCTGCAATATGTAGGTCAACGAAGCAAACGCCGTCGCCAGGCAGTCGGCCATGAAATCGAATATCTCCAGCGCCAGGCGGTCACCCGCCTGGGCCGCCGCGGCGATTTCCCTGGGCGTGATCCTGTCGAGACGCCCGCCCACCAGTGTCCTTATCTTGGAGCGGCGGCCGCGCCGCAATTCGCGCAGGGCGCGCTCGACTATGCGCCGGTTGCCGACGTACTGCTCCAATCCGCCGCGCCCTTGTGGGGAGCGGCGTCCGTCCTTGTCTATCGAAATATGTCCTATCTCCCCGGCCATGGAATAGGCGCCCCGGTAGAGTTTCCCCTCGATCAAGAGCGCCCCGCCGACACCCGTTCCCAGCGTGGCGAATACCGCGTTGCGATGTTCACGCCCGGCGCCGAACATGCATTCGCCCACCGCCATGGCATTGACGTCGTTGTCCACCCGCACCGTCTTGCCCACCTGAGACTGCATGATTTCCGCCAGCGGTACATCTTTCCAGCCGGGGACATTCACCAGCTCATATACGAACCCACGTTCGAAGTCCACCAGTCCTGGCACCCCGATGCCGATTCCGGCTATTTCAACCGCGCGTACGCCGCTTTCCTTGATCATCTCGTCGAAGGCATTCCTTACGGCGGCTATCCACTCCTCCGGCTGTGAGCGCCCGGCCGTAGGCAGTTTTCTACGCACCCACAGGCGTCCTCCCTCGTCCACCAGTCCCATCTTTATGTAGGTGCCCCCGAAATCGACTCCCACTGCGTATCGGCGACCCTTGTTGTTCTTCATGCCTTTCACCTCCCGGCACTGAAAATCATCCGCTTCCGGTTTGCGACCCCGCCTCGGCGCAGAGTCTCTCCGGAAATCCGAACAAACGCGCCGCATTGCACGCGGTTACTGCGGCGAGCGCCTCCACCGAAGTGCCGCGCGCCGCGGCCACGGCCCGTGCAACATGGATCAAATTCGCCGGCTCGTTGCGCCGACCCCGCAACGGTTCGGGCGTCAGAAAGGGTGAATCCGTTTCCAGCAACAGGCGCTCCGCCGGCAGGGCGGCGGCCACCTGCCGCAACTCACCGGCATTGCGGAAGCTTACCACGCCGCTCAGACTTATCATGAAACCGATCTCCAGCAGCCTCTCCGCAAACTCGATCCCGCCGGTGAAACAATGCAGCACTCCCAACCGGCTGCCGGCGGCGGGCCGCGCCGCGGCATAGTCGGCCAGCATCGCCAGGGTGTCTGCCTGGGCTTCCCGGCTGTGTACGACCACCGGAAGATCGTGCGCGGCCGCCGTCTCCAGCATGTGCCCGAAAAGCCGGCGCTGCTCGATGGCCCGCTCGGCACCGTAGTAATAATCGAGGCCGATTTCCCCGATGCCGGCCACCCCCTCTTCCTGCAGCAACGCACCCAGCGCGCCCATATCCACCTCTCTGCCGGCGTTGTCACGGTCGTAAGCGACCACCGCGCGGATGACCCCGGGATAGGCATGCGCCAGTTCCACCGCCAAGTCGTTCTCCGCCGGCCCGCCGCCGACCGCGAGCATGTTTTCCACCCCGGCCTCGACGGCCCTTGCAACCACGCTGTCAAGGTCACCGGTCTCGCGAAAATCGTCGAAATGCACGTGACTGTCCAGCAAGATCACTCAGCGCGCCTCCTTCCTTGCCCATTCCGAACAAGCCGCCCGCACCTGCGTTCAACGCACGCCCCATCCGAAAAACAGGCCCAGCATGGATACCAGGTAAACTCCAACCAACAAGAATGATTCCGGCCCCATCCACCGGCGGCGGGCCGGCCGGTAGACCAGCACGAGGATCACAATACAGGTGGCCACGATCCCCATCAAACCGGTGAAAGCGTGTCCCCAGCTCAGGTTCCCGGGCAAACGAAAGGCCGCCGGCGTGTAGGCCAGGTCACAAAGGGAGATGACCAGTACGTTGAACATGTTCGATCCCATTATGTTGGCCAGCAGAAGATCGTACGACTTGATCCGCAGCGCCGTCACCGAGACGGTCAATTCCGGCAGGGATGTTACGAACGCCAGAAAGAGCGCCCCGAAAAACGTGTCCGAAAGGCCCATCGTTCGGGCCAGGGCTTCGGCCGCATTCACCAGAATGAATCCCCCCACCAGAACCCCGCCGGCCGCCAGCCCGAAGCGTATCAACACCTGGCGCCTGCGTCCGGCGACGGAGAGCGCCTCGACCGCCGCCTCGGGCACCTCCAACAGGTCGAACCGATAGAGAACAATGAAAGCCCCCACGCAGGTGACTATCACCACCAGCGAGCCGAACCCGAAATGCAGTCCGGCAACCTCCACGGCTGCGGGAAACATGATCCCCAGCAATACCAGCGCCAGCAGGAGGATGTTGAAGGCCGCCGAAAGCGCATGCCGTCCGCCCGCCAGGCGCAGCAGCCCGCCTCTGCGGAAAACCAGGTCGCACAATCCGATGATGCTCAGATTGAAGAGGACGCTGCCGAATATGTTTCCCACCGCCAGGTCGGGTGCGGCCACAGCCGTCGCCGCGGTCATGCTGGTGACGATTTCCGGAAGGCTGGTGACCAGACCCACCAGCAAGAGTCCCACCCACGAACGTGTCAGGCCGAACTCCTCGGCCAGGAGATCGGCGTAGATGGTCAACTTCGAACCGGCGTATACCACCACCACCGCCGACAGGATGAACAGAATCCACATCATTATTCCGCAATCTCCAGCCACGACAGTAAAGGACTGCCATGCCACCGCCTGCGCAGACGCCGCTTCAACCGCACGGCCTCCTGGGGGTGCCCCATGGCTTCAAGTGCCAGCATCCAGCGCAGGCCGACGCGCATGGCCGTATCCGGCGAGGCGGTGTTTTCCAGGACATTCTCGTACTGCGCACGAGCCTCCTTGAAAAGATTGTTGAGTAAATACAAATCGCCCAAGCGCTCCCGTAATACAAGGCTGTTCTTCCGCCGCAGTCTTTCGCGGCAATAGTCCAGGGCGACGTTGAACCGTCCCTCGAGCACCATGCGATTCATTTTCCTCAACCAGGCCCACTCGACCTCCGGGGCCTCCGCTCTTTCCAACCGACGGATCTGCTCGTCGAGGGAAACCGCAAAAGGACGATAGAGCGGATCGCCGACCACCGTCATCTGCCAGGAGACGACCGGCAACGACATGTAGGCGGCCTCTCCGAACGGATAGCCCCGGCAAAGTCGGTCGGCAAGAATATCGAAGTGCGCGGTGAGGCTGAGATACGGCTCCGCCACCGCCCCGATCGTGGCCGCCGCCCCCCGCGCCAGCAGGGGCCCGGCCCAGTACCGCGTCGCGCTTCGCAGCGACTCGGCGCTGGTGGAATGAATGTGAAACGCCAGCGCGCCGCGCCGGAAACGAAAGTCTTTCCTCAGAAAAGGACCCACCACTTGCGGTGCGTACCAGCCGAAATACACGGCGGCGTCATCCATGGGGACCGCTTCCCCCCAAACACCCGGCGTGCGGTCGAGCACGCACTCGTAGCCCTCCCGGCGGAAGCGCTCATAGGCGGACTCGATCCAGGCGTCGCCGGCCATGTATTGGGGATCGTCCACGGAACGTGCGTCAAAATAGCAGCGCCCGTGCAGCCCGTTGGTTTCCGCCCAGATAGCGTCGGCGATCATCCTGCGCACGACCTGCGGCGACGGCCCGTCGAGCCGCGCGGCGACGAGAAAAAACCCCCCGTCGGAGGTCTCCCGCGGCAATCCGAACTTGCCGTAGACGGGACAGGCCTGGCCGCCGCGGATATCGTAGGGCGGCATCAAAAGCATCGTCAGCTCGGAATCCACCGCCGCCTCGTCCCGGTGCCGCGCACGTCCCCCGACGTTCTTCATCCTTTCGAGCAATTTCGGACGGCTTTCGGCGATGTGTAGCGGTACGCCGTAGATCGAAACCAGACAGAGGATGGAAGACGAACGCGTGCGCCACGCACTTTGGTGGGAAGCTATCCGGGCGCGGCGGCGTTCCTGGGTCACCAGGCCACGCCGGCGCAGAAATTTCAACAGGGGATCCCGCAGGCGTTGCTCGTATTCCTCGCGCGTGATCGTCTCGCGATCCGGCAGACCATCCAGCAGGCATATGTTCGCCAACGGAATGCCGCGCACGGAGGCATAGTAGCGCGCCAGCGAGATGGATTCAGGAACGCTCCGGTTGGCGACGATCACCACCTGTTCGGGAGCAATGTGCGCAGCCGCCGGCACCGTCAGGGCCGAAGACAGGAAGAATATCGGCAGAAAGAAGCCGGCCGCCCGCCGCCCTCCGCTGAAAAGGTTTGACGCCCGCCGATGCATCACCGCCGCCTGGAACCTGCGGCGCCGTCTCAGCGCAAAAGCGGTGCGATAACCAGTGAGACGACGCTCATCAGCTTGATCAAAATGTTCAGCGACGGCCCCGCCGTGTCCTTGAACGGGTCGCCCACGGTGTCGCCGACGACGGCGGCCTTGTGGGCCTCGGATCCCTTACCCCCAAACGCGCCGGCTTCGATATACTTCTTGGCGTTGTCCCATGCTCCGCCGGCGTTCGCCATGAAAAGGGCCATCATCACGCCGGAGGCCGTGACCCCGGCCAGAAGTCCGCCCAACATTTCCGGCTTCCCCAGGAAACCGACCAGCACCGGCGTGATCACCGCCAACAGTCCCGGAATCACCATCTCCTTGATCGCCGCGGCGGCGGCGATATCCACGCAACGGGCGTAATCCGCGCGCGCCTTGCCCTCCAGCAGCCCGGCGATCTCCCGGAACTGCCGCCGCACTTCACCGATCATCTTGAACGCCGCCCGGCCGACCGCGTTCAGGGCGAAAGACGAAAAGAGAAACGGCATCATCGCCCCCAGCAACAGGCCCGCGGTCACCTTCGGATTGGTTACGTCAATACTTTTTATCCCCACCGTTTCACGGAACGCGGCGAAAAGCGCCAGGGCGGTCAGGGCGGCCGACCCGATGGCAAACCCCTTGCCGATGGCCGCCGTCGTATTGCCGACCGCATCCAGGCGGTCGGTACGCTTGCGCACCTCCGGGCCGAGTTTGGCCATCTCGGCGATCCCGCCGGCATTGTCGGCGATCGGTCCGTAGGCGTCCACCGCCAGTTGAATGCCGGTCGTCGCCAACATTCCCAGGGCGGCAATGGCTATTCCGTAGAGTCCGGCAAACTTGTGTGCCAGAATTATCGCCGTACCCAGGCACAACACCGGCAGGGCCGTCGAAAGCATACCCGTGGCCAGCCCGGCGATGATATTGGTCGCCGCCCCGGTCTGGGCGGCCTCGGCAATGCGGTGCGCCGGGCTGCGTAGTTCGGAAGTATAGTACTCCGTGAACATGCCGATCGCGATCCCTGCCACCAGTCCCGCCACCGTGGCCCAGAAAATGCCCACCGCGTAATAGGTCACCCCGCCGAGCTCGTACGCGGCCGGCGCCAGCCACTTGACCAGCGGGTAGGTCAGAATCGCCATCAACGCCCCCGCCCCAAACGTGCCCAGGTTCAGCGCGGCCTGGGGGTCCCCGCCTTCCCTGGTGCGTACGAAAAAGGTTCCCAGGATCGAGATCAGTATCCCGGCCCCGGCCAGCACCAGCGGCAGAACGACCATATCGAGAGAGCGCGCCGCCGCCCCGAGAACCATGGAACCCACGATGGCGT